>JAFUZB010000373.1 GCA_017476845.1 Clostridia bacterium | reverse complement strand
GCAAGGCCTTGTTCTCTTTTCCCTCCTCGCGCAGATGCAGGAAGCGGGCGAGCTTGTCCATGTTGCGGGTGGACAGCGGGAAGCGGAAGGTACAGATCACCGCGATAAAGATCATGATCAGGCAGGGCAGAATCAGGATCGGCTGCAGATGGCTCACCACGTCCTCCAGTGCCTGGGGACCGTGTCCCGAGATCGCAAACATCACCGTGATGATCACCAGCGCCAGCATGTCGCCCAGAAGTCGCGCCATCTCGGTATGCGCTGCACGGACCATGCGAAAGCCCGAGAGGTTATTTCCCTCCGCAAACCTGACCACATTCTCGATCGCCTGCTCCATCCAGTTCAGCGACGTAAGACACAAAGTGGTGCCCACAGTGCAGCTGGCAAGGCAGATATACATGTTGAGGGTTGTCTTGCTTCTGAGCATCACCGCGCCGTCAAAGGCGTTGAGACCCCCGAACCAGAAGAGAAGACCGACGAGCATCACGTAGGTCGGGTTGGGCTGACGGTTTTTCCTGCGCATCCATCCCCGGAACACGAGGTTCGCCGCCACACTGGTGAGGAAGGTCGTGAGCACGGTAAACCCGAGCTGCACGAGCATGTTTTCCCCGGAAAAGAGGAGATAAGTATACATGAGCACAACGGTGCTCACCAGACTGATCACAATCGCGCTGCTCAGGGCCTGATAGGTGCGAAAGGCGTTCGCCTTGCCAAGCCTGGAGCGGATCTCCGAGACCATGGCTACCTCGTTTTCATCCCGCATCGGATCGTCCCAGGAGAGCGCTTCGCTGATTTGCACATAGATAGAAAGCGCATCTGCAAGAAGGTAGGCCACGAACATGGTCAGCGCCTGGTTTGTTCCCAGGTTATACATGAAGTCCGAAAGCACGGCTACGGCGGGCAGCACATGGGCAAGCGTCAGGAGGAACCAGAACCACACCTCGCGCAATCGCCCTTTTCTGCGCGCCTGCAGGAGACGTCTTGCCCCTTCATCCCGAAGGAGCATCGCCACGACAACCACCAGGACGGTCCAGAGCTGAAAGGAGGACAGCCGAATCGGATAGATGACGATGAGGAACAGGTTCATGACCATGAGAACAGCAAGAATGGCACGCCGCCATTTGCGCAACCGGTCTGGGAGAAGTGAGGCTGCAGGCCCAACCGCTGTGGAAAAAAACTCCAGTGCCACCTGTCCGCACAGGTACATGGCACCGCCAAAAACCGGCATGCTCGTCAGCGCATTGGAGACAATGAGACAATAGATATAGGCATACAGACTGCTGATACCGATGAGCAGGCTGCGCGCGGCCGGATTCTGATTTCTCTCCTGATCCATGCTCTCTCCCCTTCCTTTGCAAATCCCCACTGCGATTGTAGCATATTGACAGAACTGCGACAATGTGCAAGCGCCCCAACTGTATATTGCCCCGGGCCACAAGACGTGCTATCATCCCTTTATTCTTCAAGGAGGCCTACCGATGTATACACAGGAAGAACTCAACCAACTCTCCGGCCGCATCCGCACGCGCTGGATCATCTTTGCTATTCCCGAGCTTGCGCTTTTCACCTGTCAGGTCTATTCGCTCACCGTGCGCAATGAGGTGCTCACCACCGTGCTCAGTGTCCTGATCTGCTTTTTCGCTATCTTCTTCATCGGCACGCAGATCGTACCGCTCATCCAGTATCGCACCCACGTCAGCAATATGCTAAACGGAATCACGCATACCGTCGACGGGACATTTAGCCAATTTGATCCCGATGAATCCGTTGTGGCAGGCGTAAGGTACCGCGCCATGCATATGGAATGCCTGGAGGAGAGCGGCAAGCCCTATGACCGCCTCTTCTATTGGGATCTGGAGAAGGCCCTGCCATCCTGGTCCAAGGGTACTCCCATCACCGTGACCTATCACGATCGCGAAATCGCAGACGTTGCGCTTGCGCAATAAAAAGAACGTGTCCTCCCCTTCTCCTTTGATGGAAGCGGAGAACACGTTTTTTCTTGTCACAGCACCTGCTCCAACCCCCACAGCAGCAGGAGATGTGCCGGATAGATGCCATAGCTTACCCACGCGGGCAGCTTGATGTTTGGCGTCTTGATGAGCTTCAGAGGCAGGGCGAGCAGGTCAAGGGCCTGCAGGCGGAAGAAGGGCGAAACGATCGATCCCACATACTTGAGATCCAACAGCGGCCTAAGAGAAAGCCCAAACAGGGTGCTCACCGCACTGCTTGTCCCGCCCCAGTAGAGGCAGAAAGCGATCATCAGGGCGGCGATGGCCGCCTTGCGTTCGCGCACGGCATAGAGAAGATAGACAAGCAATACGCCCTTCCAGCCGTAGTTGGCATTGAGGATGACTGCGAGCACAAGCGTCAGCGGCGGCAGCCAGATATGGCTGAAGTACTTCTTTTCCCGGATGCCCCACAGCCCCAGGAGGGCAATGAGCAATGTCAGGAAGATATTGGGCTCCATCCAGGTGTGGTCCAACGCAATCATGTACAGCGGCTGGGAGATAATGCCTGTAATCAGGATACGCAACATATATTTGGGCACGCTGCGTGTGCAGCAGATTCCCACCACAAGGCCCCAACAGTAGAGCGGAAAGGCGATGCGACCAAAGATACGCATCTCAATCACCTTGGGCAGCAGCATCTTACCCGCATGATCCATCAGCATGAAGATCAGAGCAAGCAGCTTCAGAAGGCCGGTGGAGGTATTCCCCGCGATCTCGCTTAGTGCAGGGGCAACCGCTTGGGTTTGCTTTTCTTCACTCATCTTGGCAGTCCATCCTCCCATTTTCTACAAGATTCATTGACCGGTCTATTCTAGCATTCCCGCACGCTGTGAACAAGTTCACCCTCGTCTTTCAGCATGGATTCAGGCCCCATTCAAGGCTTATTCACGGTTTTTTCACGTACCAAAAGTAGAATCCGCTTACATCATAGAGGAAGGAGGGAGCGCATGCGACGAAGACGATGGCATCTCGTATTGATCCCTATTTGTGTGCTAGTTGCCACCCTGCTGTTTATCAACCTGCGGCCCACGGCTCCTGTGCCCTCCGTCTCTCGCGCCGAGGACCTCGGATTGCTCCTGGAGAAGGACGATTCCGGACTCTATGTGCTTGCCCTCATTGATGCTTCCCCGGCGTATACCGGCGGTATCGAGCCCGGGGATGTCCTGACAACACTGGAGGGCAATACCCTGGACAGCGTTGAGACACTGGATGCGATCCTCACAGACCTCTCCTCCCGGAATCTCTGCAAAGATCTGCATTTCACCATTCTTAGGGAAGACAGTGCACGGCCCGTCACGCTCTCCCTCAAGCAGCGATAACCGGGCTTCTCATGGCTTCTCTCCTGATGTCTCGGAGAGGAAAACACTCCTGTCTGCCTGTGGTCCCGTCCACAGGCGTTTTTGCAAGAGGGCGGGCAGTTGCTTTTTGATGCGGCTTCCCGTATCCTTTACCTGTTTCTACGGTACAATAGCAATGCTTGCAGGCTTTCAGGGGCATGCAGGCAGAACGTCGGCCGAAAGGAATGTTACGGAAGGGGGAAACAGTAATGCGTCTTCTGGTTGTTGACGATGAGAAGGGCATTCGTGATTTGATCCATAAATATGCACAGTTTGAGGGCTATGATGTCCATGAGGCATCCGACGGCATGGAAGCCGTAGAAAAGTGCCGTACAGGCAGCTACGACCTGATTATCATGGATGTCATGATGCCAGAGCTAGACGGCTTTTCCGCTGTGAGGGAAATCCGCAAGACCAACGATACCCCGGTCATCATGCTCAGTGCCCGCGGCGAGGAGTATGACCGGATCCACGGGTTTGAGTCGGGCGTGGACGACTATGTTGTCAAGCCGTTCTCTCCGCGCGAACTGATGATGCGCATTTCCGCCATTCTCAAGCGCTCCGGCAAGGACGACAGCCAGAGCCACGACACGCTCAAGGTCGGAAATGACATGCTCATTGACTTTACCGCCCGCCAGGTCACCATTGCCGGCAAGGCACTGGACCTGAGTCCCAAGGAGTATGATCTCCTCTTCTTCATGGCCAGAAACCGCGGTATCGCGCTGACACGCGAGCGCCTCCTCTCGGAGGTCTGGGGCTACGATTTCTTCGGTGACGACCGGACGCTGGACACGCACATCAAGCTGCTGCGCCGCGAGCTTGGCGAGTATGCCGACCACATCACGACACTCAGAGGAGTGGGATATCGTTTTGAAAAGGACTGAAGACAGACCGGAGGGTGCATTGCGCAAAAGGCCCTTTGGCAGGCACGGCATCCGCCAGCGGATCATGCTCTACCTGGAGATCTTTGTCGCACTCATCATCCTGCTCTTGTGGCTCTTCCAGATTGTGCTGCTGGACAATTTCTACCGGCAGTACAAGATACGGCAGATTTCCTCGACTGCGGATATTCTTCTGCAGAACCTCTCTGAGGACAGCGATACCCTTTCGGACCTGGCCAGTCAGCTCTCCGAGCACAATGAGATCTGCATTCTCCTTTTGGATGAACAGCAGAATGTCCTTCTTTCCGCCGAGGGCACGCGCAACTGCCTCATCCACCGACTCTCCTCCAGAGGCCTCGCATGGTGGTGTGAGAAGGCCGATTCGACCGGCACCGTCAAGATGGAACTGTTCCATATGCAGTCCGTTCCGGTTGGCCCGGTGGGATCGTTGCTCACCAAGCAAACGCCGCTTCCCACGATTCCAGACGAGGAGACGACTTTCTCGCAGGCGGATTTTGCACAGAATCGTACAAGGCAAGCCAACAGGAACCGCTGGGAAGGCTTTGAGAGCACCGAGATTCAGAGTATGCTGTATGCAAGGCGCATCACGTTGCCAAGCGGAGAATCCGCGACCCTCCTGCTCAATTCCCAGATCAATCCGGTGAATTCCACCGTCGGAGCCCTTCGCGCACAGATGTTTGCCATCACCGTCATTGTCGCCCTGGGTGCGCTTCTCCTCGCCGCCATGATCTCAAGACGAGTCTCCACGCCGCTCATCGAAACCACCAAGGCCGCCAAGGCTCTCTCCCGCGCACAGTATGTCAAGCCGCCGCACTCCGACAGCTATACCGAGATCTACGAGCTCAACCAGACTCTGGAAAAGGCTGCAGCGGAGCTCGGCCAGGTGGAGAAACTGCAGCATGAGCTCATCGCGAACATTTCCCATGACCTGCGCACACCGCTGACCATGATCGGCGGGTATGCCGAGGCGATGCGTGATCTGCCAAGTGAAAATACGCCGGAGAACATGCAAATCATCATCGATGAGACCGCCCGGCTTTCCACCCTGGTCAATGAACTGCTGGATTTCAGCCGCATGCAGGCCGGCTCCACACAACTCCATCCCACCGTCTTTAACCTGACGCAGGCCGTGGAGACCATGATCAACCGTGTGGGCAAGCTCACCGCCAAGGACGGCTATGTCATCCGCTTCATCCATGATGCGCCTGTGCAGGTCTGCGCAGACGAAACACGTATCGGCCAGGTCATCTACAACCTCATCGGGAACGCGCTCACCTACACCGGGGAGGACAAGCTGGTGACGGTCACACAGACCGTCTCGGGCACCACGGCCCATATCGCGATCTCCGATACCGGAAAAGGGATCGCGAAGGAGGAGATCGATCTCATATGGAACCGCTATTACCGTACCAAGGAAACCCACAAGCGTGCCGTCATCGGCTCAGGGCTGGGCCTGAACATCGTGCGGACCATCCTAGACCAACATCAGACGCCCTACGGCGTGGAAAGCGAAGAAGGCAAAGGCACCACCTTCTGGTTTGAGCTTGAGGTGACGCAGGAAGGCGCAGAGCCTAGCGCATAATTATAGCGCAGCATGCTATGCTGCGCTTTTCCTATACGTTCAGCCCCACCGGGACCGTAAACCACCCCATGCGTACCCTCGCCTGTGCTCGGTGCAGATTCAGAAGCACCGTCTGATAGGCTGCCGTCGCCTTCCCCGGAAAGAGGCGGGTCATCCAATCCTGCATCACATCCAGCGGTTCCTCCCGGTCTTCCTTGCCCGCATCCATTCGGTAATGGCAGATCAGCGTCCTGCCACCCGGAACCTTCTCCACGACACCGTTTACCGGAATCCCGTAGGTCTTTGCTTTCTTCTCCTCCACGGCAAGGCCCCATGATGCCTGGGAAAAGGACCATTCCGTCCCTGTCCAGGAGAACCTCCGACAAGATTTGACCACCGGCATCCAATTGATCCATTCCCCGAGGATTTCTGATATCCGCTCATCCTCCAGGAAATCATGCTCCCGACTCTGCGGAAGGAAGAGCATCGCGGGCCGCTCCTCCAAAAGGACAAAGGTTTCCCTTTCGCGGATCTGCTCCATCCACCGAACGTCATGCTCATGGGCCTGCAAAATCGCCTGCTGCATAACCAGCTGGTGCTGCATCTCCTGGAGCTTTCTCTTTAGCAGCGCGCTGGCGGCATCGTAATCCGCATCATAGAGGAGTCCTTGCATCTCCTGCAAGCTGACCCCCAGGTTACGCAGCCCCAGGCATTCCAGGAGCGGCACGGATTCCGTGAACGGATAATACCGGTATCCGCTCGCCGTCGTGTGGGAGTGGATCAGCCCGATCTTCTCATAGTGCTTGAGCAAGTCGGGGGTTACCCCCATCTTTTGGGCATACTCCCCTATCCGATAGTGTTTTACGTCCTTTCCTTCCGCCATATCCTGTATCCTCCTCTTCCTTTTCCCCGGAGAAAGTATAGCACATTCGTGAAAAGCTGTGGGAAAAACCGCCTTGACCTGTGGGTTGCTCCCAGCCCTACAATTCCTTTATCCAAGGCAGCAAAAGCTGCCGCAGAATGAAGGAGGAACCTACCCATGAAAGAAGTTTCAAGGCGCAGTTTTCTGAAGGGTGCACTCGCAGGCACCGCTGCTGTGACAGCGGGCTCACTGGGACTGAGCGGCATTGCCCTGGCAGAAGGCAAGGCCGTCTATACCCCCGGCACCTATAGTGCTATCGAAAAGGGCGCCATGAGCAATGTCAAGGTCACCATGACCTTCTCCGAGACAGCCATCACCGACGTGGTTGTCGATTCCTCCGGCGAGACCGCCGGGATCGGGCTGGAGGAAGGCGACCGTCTCGCCGAACTCCTCAAGAGCCTCCAGGACAGCCTGGTCGAGGACGGCATCACGCTGGATGCCAAGACCGGTGCTACCCTCACCCGCACCGCAGTGGAAAAGGCTGCTTATAAGTGCGTACAGCAGGCCCGCGGCGAAATCCCCGTAGAAGTTTTCGAGACCGCAGAGGAAGGCGCAGAGAATGCCTCCTGGCTGGGTGAAGCCCCCGAGATTGATGAGAGCGAGATCGCCGAAACCCTTTCCACCGATTTCCTGATTGTCGGTGCCGGCAACGGCGGTATGGCCGGTGCAGCCTATGCCTCCAGCAAGGGCTACAAGGTCACCGTGATCGAAAAGGGGACCGGCCACGCCAGAACCCGTCATTGGTATGGCGCCATCGACAGCGAGGACGTGCTGGCTACCGGCGAAAAGCCCGTGGACCGCGCCGCTCTGCGCCGCGAGCTCAAGCGCTATGCCTCCGGCAAGACCAACATGAACGCGTTCAACACGTGGATCAATGAGTCCGCCGATATGGACAAGTTCGTCAAGGAATGCTATGCCAAGTATGCTCCCGAAGCCACCATGACGCCCACCGTCGGTGACGAAGCCATCTGGCCCGAAGCGGAAGCGTCCGGTTTCTACTTCCCCGTGTGCGAGCACACCTGGAGCCGTGAAATCGACCGTAACGATATGTTCCAGAAGATGATCGAGGAGAGCGGCAATCAGATCCTGTTCGGAACGCCCCTGGTGAAACTCGAACAGAATGAAGAGGGCCGCGTCACCGGTGTCATTGCCCAGAATGAAGAGGGCAAATACATCCGCATTGTCGCTGCAAACGGTGTCCTGCTCGCCACCGGCGGCTATCCCTGCAATCCCCAGATGATGGAGCAGCTTGATCCCCTGGGCACTGCCGTCACCACCTCCAACGTAGCCTGGCCCTCCGACACCGGCGACGGCATCAAGGCTGCCCGGTGGATCGGTGCCGCTATGCAGGCCGAAGCGGCTCCCATGCTCTTTGACCGCGGCATCGTTGCCCCCGGCATTGACGGCGGCTACAAGGTGACCGGAACCGGCGACAAGGTCTTCCCTGCCACCGAAGGTCAGTTCAACCTCGGTTCCCAGCCCTTCCTGAAGGTCAATCGTGACGGCCGCCGCTTCACCGACGAGTCCGGCACCTATGACATGATGCCCTATGCCGCATACAATCAGCCCGGCCATGTCTACGCCTCCATCTTTGACGCCGGCATGCCCGATGATGTGCAGCGCTTCCATACGCTCGGCTGCTCTGCTCAGACCCGCGCCAATCCCGAAGCGCAGCTCAAGCGCTTTGATGAGCAGGTCGAGAAGGGCAATGCCTTCAAGGCCGATACCCTCGAAGAGCTCGCCGATAAGATGGGCTTCGCAGGCGAAGCCAAGGAAACCTTCCTGGCCACCGTCGCGCGCTATAACGAGCTGTATGACAACCAGGAAGACGTGGACTTTGGCAAGCAGGCTTATCGCCTCTCCGAGATCCGTAAGGCAACGTTCTATGGTTTCTGGATTGGTGCCTGCATTCTGACCACCCTCCAGGGCATCCTGGTCAACGAGAAGGCCCAGGCACTGAGCGAAGACGGCAAGCCGATCGACGGCCTCTTTGTGACCGGCGACTGCTCCGGCGGATTCTTCGTCAACAACTATCCCTGCCTCATGCCCGGCATCGCCATGGGCCGCACCATGACCTTCGCCATCAAGGCGGTCAAGGTAGCCATGGGCGAAGAAGCCTGATTCCAACCTAAAACGAGCGGGAATTCCCTTCGGAGTTCCCGCTTTTCCTGTGCCCGGGGGTGCAACACATCGCTTGTATTGTGCGCTCGGGCGGGCTACAATTGTCGTGCCTGCGGCACCTGTGTGCCGCAGGGCTTTACCCAATGCATTTGTAAGGAGCGACCACATGCGCCTGATCTTTGTTCGACACGGAGAGCCCGACTATGAGCATGATTGTCTGACCGATACCGGAAAAAAGCAGGCCGAAGCCTGCGCCCATCGCCTGATGCGCGAGGGAATTGAAGCCATCTACACCTCCCCGATGGGACGGGCAAGGCAGACGGCGGAGTATACTGCAGCCGCGCTCGGCCTTCCGATCACCACGTTGGATTTCATGCACGAGATTTCCTGGGGCGGCCCCGGTATTCCCCTATCCGGCCACCCTTGGACGCTCAGCGATTGGATGATCGATGGGGATGACTTTGATTTCTATCATTCCCCCTGGCGGGAGCATCCCTACTTTCGGGACAATGTCGCCCTCCGGTACCTGGATAAGATCGGTGCAGAATTTGATGCCTTCCTCCAGACGAAAGGATATCGGCATGAAGGGACACGGTTTCTGTGCGAAACTGACCATCAGCAAACCATCGCCCTCTTCAGCCACGGCGGATCGGGAGCTTGCGTACTCTCCCACCTACTCGCCCTTCCCTTTCCGTATATGTGCTCTGTCCTGCCCTACGATTTTACCTCCATCATCATTCTGGACTTCCCGGTCGTATGCGGCAGCTATGTGCATCCGCGCATTGCCCTCTTCAACGATGCAGCCCATATCGAAGGCCTTTCCGATGGGCTCGTCCTTCAGCAGGAATCCGAATGATGCGGTATCTCCCGCAATTGCGCTTTTTCGCTTTCAGCCTTCGCCCATGTGATATAATCACCCTGGCAACCGAAACCCCCGATGCGCACAGGAAACAGGGCTTTTCTGCCTGTCCCGTGCGCCATCGCTTGACATGAAATGGAGTGAACTATGATGTGGCTCAGGGAGAGACTGCACAGACGTGCCAAATATGGCCATGTCAGTGCCAACCGACTGATCTCCCTTGCCTTCCTGGGCATTATCCTGGCAGGCACCCTGCTGCTCCTGCTTCCGATCTCCACTAGAAGCCATACCTCCAGCCCGTTTTTGACCGCACTGTATACCGCGACTTCCGCCACCTGCGTGACCGGTCTCTCGCTCGTGGATACCTACACCCACTGGAGTCTCTTCGGGCAAATCGTCATTCTCTGCCTCATTCAGATCGGCGGGCTTGGCTTCATGGCCATTGCGAGCAGCCTGATCTTTCTGTTCCGCGGCCGCGTGGGAATGAAGCAGCAGCTCTTGATGGCGCAGTCGCTTGGCACGCCGGACTTTCAGGGGATTGTCCGCATGCAGAAATGGATGCTGCGCATGGCTTTTCTCACAGAAGGAATCGGAGCTGTCCTGCTTACCCTGCGCTTTCTCCCGGAATTCGGGTTTGCGCGGAGCCTGTGGCTCGGTGTTTTTCACTCCGTGAGCGCATTTTGCAACGCAGGCTTTGATATTCTCGGCTTTCGAAGTGCGGGAAGCAGTCTCATCACCTACGGGACTGACCCGTTTATCCTGCTTCCTGTGGCCCTCCTTGTCATTGTCGGCGGGCTTGGCTATGTCGTGTGGGAGGAAATCTTCACCCGGCGCAGTTGGAAAAAGCTTTCCGTATACGCAAAGCTTGTGTGCCTTACAACGCTCGCTCTCCTCATCGCTGGTACCCTCCTTGTACTGGTTTACGAGTATCACAACCCCCAGACGCTCGGAAACCTGTCCTTTCCCCAAAAGCTGCTCGCCGCTTTCTTCCAGTCGGTCACCCTTCGCACCGCAGGTTTCTCCGGAATCGCGCAGCGCGAGCTCACCGAGGGCGGGAAGGCCGTTTCCATGTTCCTTATGCTGGTGGGCGGCTCCAGTGCTTCGACAGCGGGAGGTCTAAAGACCGTGACGCTGGTGGTGATTCTACTCTTTCTGTGGAGCCGCATGCGCGGAAAGCCCACTGTCACCGTCTTTCATCGGACCGTGCCTGCAGGCCTTGTCCTCAACGCGCTGAGCATATTCGGTCTGATGTTCTCCCTTGCCTTTGCGGGCGCTGCAATCATCTGCATGACAAGCGATCTCACCTTTACCGAGGCCTGCTATGAGACGGTCTCCGCCATAGCTACGGTAGGTCTCTCCTGCGATGCCAGCACGCGGGTATCGCTTATAGGGAAACTGCTGATCATCCTCTACATGTACTTCGGTCGCGTCGGTGTGCTCACCATCTCCCTCGGATTCCTGCATCCAAGTGATACGGAGCCCAGATACCGCTACGCTGACACACAACTGCTCATCGGCTGACAGGAAAGAAGGTAGTCTATGAAATCCTTTGCCGTGCTGGGGCTGGGCCGTTTCGGCCGCCAGCTTGCCCTTTCTCTCGCCTCCCAGGGCGCAGACGTACTCGCCATCGACCGTGACTGTAAGAATGTGGATGCCGTATCCGACAGTGTCACCCGTGCAGTCACTGCCAATCTGCGGGATGAAGATGTGCTTGAGGAACTCGGTGTTGCGGAATGCGACTGTGTCATTCTCTCTGTGGGCAGCGATCTCGCCCTCGCAGTCATCACGGTCATGAACCTCAAAAAGCAGGGCTGCAGACATCTCATATGTAAGGCATATGACGAAATGTTCCGTGATGTCGTGCTGCGCCTGGGTGCGGATGAGGCTATCATCCCCGAGAGCGAAGCTGCAGACAAACTCAGTGCCCGGCTCACCAGCAGCCACCTCAAGGATTTCCTTCGTCTCTCTGACGATACGGCCATTGAGGAATGTGTGCCGCCAAGGTCCTGGAGCGGCAAGAGCATGCAGGAACTGAAGATCCGCAACCGCTATAAGGTCACGGTCATTGCGATTCGTCGTGGGAAAGAGACTCTGCTTGCCATAGACGCGGAGACAAAGATCCTCGCCGGGGATACCTTGGTGCTCATCGGCAGCCTCGAGGATCTCAAGCGCGTCTCCTCACTAGACTGAAAAAGGTGCCGCCATGAAATAGCATGGCGGCACCTTTTTATGCTCAAGCTTTCGTCAGCACAACGACCGCGGAGGCATAATCACGGTTTTGGATCGGCGGGATAAGGCCATAGGACATCAGGTCCCGGCCACTGTAAGCATGTCCTTCGCTGTCCGTATAGGTAGCCTGCGCATCCAGCCCATACAGTCTCACCGGCAGGATCTTGTCTGCAGCATGGGCAAGGGAAAGATAGAAGCAGGCGGCAACGCG
>JAFUZB010000028.1 GCA_017476845.1 Clostridia bacterium | reverse complement strand
TAGGTCGGATAAGAGACAGCCTGAGCGGATGCGCTCAGGCTGTCTGTGCTTGAAGCGTGTGGTGCAGCTATTCCCGGAAATGGGACAAAGAAAGACGGAAAGTTCGCTTTTGAACTGCGCGGACAGAGAGAAAAACGACAAAACATGGAGGAATGTTGTCTATCTCGGAGCGTCTTTTCCAAAAACACGAGCATTCG
The DNA here is from genome assembly GCA_017476845.1 of Clostridia bacterium. GTDB lineage: Bacteria > Bacillota > Clostridia > Christensenellales > Aristaeellaceae > UBA2943. Next base: position 7,078 of record JAFUZB010000028.1, on the reverse strand, counting down.
CAAACAAAAGAAAAACAAAATTCGTACATTCTGTTGATATGCACGAGCGATTATGCTATATTGACTCCGTGGATTTTTCCTATCTCCAAACCTATTTTGAACGGGAGGACACACGATGAAAAAGGTTTTGGCCCTGATCCTGACCCTACTGCTGTTGACGAGCATGTTACCTGCCGCCTTCGCAGAAGCATCCTACAGGGATGTGATCAACATTGCCGACAACGACCAGGGAGCTTCCTACGACCTGCACAAGGACACCTCGGTGAACGTGCGCAACATGCTGCGCGGCACCGTATTTGAACAGCTGGTGACCCTGAAGGCCAGCGGCGACATCGGCCCCGAGCTTGCGGAAAGCTATGAGGTCAACGACACCAGCACAAGCTTTGTGTTTCATCTGCGCCAGGGCGTGAAGTTCCACAACGGCAAGGAAATGACCTCAGCCGACGTTGTGGCCTCCCTGAACCGCTGGCTGGAGAGCTTCTCCACCGCCCGCAAGATGGTGGGCGATGCACGGTTTGTGGCAGAGGACGACTACACCGTTACCCTGAATCTGGAAAACTCCGCCATCATGCTGTTGGATATGCTGGCAGGCGCGGCCCAGGCAGCCGTCATCTATCCCGCGGAAGCCATCGAGAACGTGAATCCTGACACCGGGTTCATCCCCGTGGAATGGTTCATCGGCACCGGCCCCTACAAGTTCACCGAATGGGCGGTGGACCAGTATGTGCAGCTGGACAAGTTTGATGACTATGTGCCCTATGGCGATCCCGACCAGGAACTGGACGGCCTGTGGGGATACAAGTATGCCTACACCAAGACCCTCAAATACTGGATCGTCAAGGATGCCGCGACCCGCTTTAACGGTCTGATGAGCGGCGACTACGACTTCGTGGTCAAGCTGACCGACGACTACATCCCCGTCCTGGACGGCAATCCCGATTACAACGTCTACTCCCAGCAGACCGGTATGGTCACCCTGGTGTGGAACAAGCACTCCACGGACAAGTATCTGCGTCTGGCCGCCCAGGCCATCGCCGATGCCGACGAGCTGAACACCGTCAACTACGGCACCCTCTACGACACCGATCCCTGCTTCATGGAAGACGGTCAGCCCGGCTGGTACACCACCGCGGGCGGAGAGTACTTCTGCCAGAACGATCCCGAGAAGGCCGCTGAGCTCCTGGCCCAGTCCTCCTGGGATGCCTCCAAGCCAATCCGTATCATCGTCTCCACCGGCGGCCACGCCGAGGACATGCTCCTGGTGTTTGGTCAGGAGCTGGAGCAGCTGGGTCTGAAGGTCGAACTGGATATCGTGGACCGCAGCACCCTCACCGAGAAGCGCAAGGATGATACGCTCTATGAAGCCTTCTTCACCACCTTCTCCTCCGTTCCTGTGCCCTCCCTGCGCAACTTCCTGGATCCCACCTTTGCCGGTTTCTCCGAGGACGAGCACCTGCAGGATCTGATGCAGCAGATGACCACCGCCGGTACCCGCGAGGAAGCCTTTGCGGTGTGGGAGGAAATCCAGGCATACTGCTACAGCGATTATGCGCCGATTCTGATGATGGGCCATTTCCATCAGGCAGCCGCCTGCTCCTCCAAGCTGACGGGAACCAATGTGTTCCTGACCACCAACTTCTGGAACGCCAAGCTGGAAAAGTAATTCCCAAGTAACGGAAGGGGGCATCCTGCCGGGGCAACCCTGCAGGGTGCCCCCTTTCGGATTTTTCCCACGGAGGTCTTCGAGCATGAAGAAGTATATCCTCAAACGCTTTCTGACCCTGGTGCCGACCATCTTTATCGTGTCGGTGGTGGTGTTTCTTCTGGTGCATCTGACCCCGGGCGATCCGGCTGCCATGATGCTTGGCGACGATGCCACCATGGAGGATATCGCGGCCTTGCACGCCAAGCTGGGACTGGACGATCCCTGGCTTGTACAGTATGTGCGGTGGGTCGGCAGATGTCTGCACGGGGATTTCGGTACCTCCACGGCGGTGATCGGGCAGAAGGTGAGCGATATGGTGTTTTCGCACTTTCGGCCCACACTGTGCCTGGCGATCTACTCCCAGCTCATCACGGTGCTCATTGCCATCCCTACAGGTGTGCTAGCTGCGAAAAATCGGGGAAAGATCGCTGACTTTATCGCCTCTGTGCTCTCCCTCCTGGGGATTTCCCTCCCGAGCTTTATGATGGGTCTGGGGCTTGTATTGCTCATTGCGGTGCATTTTCGGTGGCTGCCGGCTGCGGGATACAAGGATCTGTTCACTGACGGCCTCCTTCCGTTCCTGCGGTACATGACGCTCCCGGCACTTTCCCTGGGCTTCATTCATTCGGCCTATATGATGCGCATGACCAAAGCCTCCATGCTGGAAGTCCTGGGCAGCGATTACATCAAGATGGCGCGCTCCAAGGGTGTGAAGGAGCACGCCATTATCGGGAAGCATGCCTTCCGCAATGCGCTGCTCACCATTATCACCGTGATCGGGCAGGGCTTTATCAGTGCCCTGGCGGGCGCGGCCGTGGTAGAGAAGCTCTTTACGATCCCGGGCATCGGGACACTGCTTGTCGATTCCATCGAGAAACGCGATTACCAAGTGATTCAGGCGATCACCCTGCTCATTGCGATGCTCAACGTCGTGATTAACCTCGTGATTGATCTGATATATGGATTATGTGATCCGCGCATTCGACTGGACTGAGCGGTCTTGCGAAAGAACATAGGGGAGGCTTAGAAATGCAGACGTATTCTTTGGAACGGGCGGAGCTGAAGGCACTTCGGCGGGAGCTGGTCCGGGAGCAGCGAATCGTCAATATCCGCCGCTTTTTCCGCAACGGCTTGTCCGTGGTGGGCCTGGTAATTGTACTGTTGATGGTCCTCATCGCCATCTTTGCGCCGGTGATAACGGGGGCGTTGGGGGTGGATCCCTACACCAGTCTGGGAAGGGATATGCGGCTTCAGCCGCCCTCCAGGGCGCATCCCTTCGGGACGGACAACGTGAACCGGGACGTGTTTGCCAGGGTCATCTACGGCACACGGATTTCCATGACCGTGGGTTTCCTGGTGGGGCTGCTCTCGGCGCTTCTTGGCACGGCCATAGGAATGTATGCCACGATCAATTCCGTGTGGGACAATATCCTCATGCGGATCTGTGACGGACTGAAGGCGATCCCCAATATCCTCCTTGCCATCACCCTGATGGCGGTGCTGGGGGCCAACATGCAGAACGTCATCATCTCCCTCACCATTGTCAGCATTCCCGGCGTGGCGAGAATTGCACGGTCCCAGGCGCTGCTGGTGCGGGAACAGACCTATGTGGAGGCGATGCGCGGCGCGGGGGCAAGCCGCAGGCGTATCATGTGGCGCCATATCCTCCCCAACATCCTTTCGCCCATCATCGTACAGATGACCTTCACTTTTGCCACCGCCATTATCTCGGAGGCTTCCCTGAGCTTTCTGGGGGCCGGAATCCCCATTCCCGCGCCAAGCTGGGGCGGCATGCTCAAGGAGGCCCGCAGCTATGTCTATAACGGCTGGTGGATGGTGGTTTTCCCGGCGATCTTCACAGGGCTTTCCGTACTGAGCTTTAACCTGTTCGGAGACGGTCTCCGGGATCTGATCGATCCCCTTTCGGGGCGATAAGAAAGGAGCGCACGATGGACAAAACCATTTTGCAGGTGGAGGATCTGAGTACATCCTTTCACACCGAACGGGGCTGGCTGAAGGCGATCGACGGGGTTTCCTTCCATGTGTACGAGGGTGAGATCCTGGGGATTGTAGGTGAGAGCGGCTGCGGGAAAAGCGTCACCAGCCAGTCGGTCATGCGTCTGTACGAGGAGAAGCGCACCACGCGCTACGAAGGCAAAGTGATCCTCAGCGGTAGAAACCTCCTGGAGCTTCCCTATCGCAGCATGCAGCACATCCGCGGCAGCGAGATCTCGATGATCTTTCAGGATGCCCTGTCCTCCCTCAATCCGGTGCTGAAAATCGGGGACCAGATCATGGAGCCGCTGCGCATCCATCAGAATCTGAAGCGCGCCGAGGCGCGCGAGCGGGGCGTTGAGATGCTGCGTCTGGTGGGGATTCCGGCGCCTGAAAAGCGCATGGACCAGTATCCGCATGAGCTCTCCGGCGGTATGCGCCAGCGGGTGATGATCGCCATTGCCCTGGCCTGCCGACCCAAGCTCCTGATCGCCGATGAGCCCACGACAGCGCTGGACGTAACCATTCAGGCCCAGATCATGGACCTGATCGTGTCACTCAATCGGCAGCTGAACATGGGCGTCATTCTCATTACCCATGACCTGGCTGTGGTTGCACAGACCTGCCAGCGGGTTGCGGTGATGTATTTGGGACAGATTGTGGAGGAGGCCGGTGTTCCGGAGCTTTTCGATCGTCCGCTGCATCCCTACACGAAGGGACTGTTGTCCTCCATCCCCCGGATGGACGGGGACAGCAGTCAGCCGCTGCATGTGATTGCGGGCAATGTGCCGCTTCTGCACCAGATGCCTGCAGGCTGTCGCTTTGCCCCGAGATGTCCCTGTGCCACAGAAAAATGCCGAAGCGAGATGCCGCCTCTGCGGGAGGTGAAGGGCAAACAGAAGGTTCGCTGCTGGATGGCCTTCGGAGAGGAGGAAAAGCATGTCTGAAGCTTGTGTCGTACTGCAAGCCGAGCAGATTCGCATGTGGTTTCCCGTGCGCAATGCATTGGGCCGGGTGGTCAATCATGTGAAGGCTGTGGAAGAGGTCAGTCTGTGCCTGCATGCAGGGGAAACCTACGGGCTTGTGGGAGAAAGCGGCTGCGGGAAATCCACGCTGGGCCGGGTGCTGGTGCGGTTGCTGGAGCCGACCGAGGGAAGTGTGAACCTCTTTGGAAACGACATCTCCCATCTCAAGGACAAGGCGCTGTTGCCCTTTCGGCGGGATATCCAGATGGTGTTCCAGGATCCGTACACCTCCCTTGATCCCCGGCAGCGGATCGGGAACATGCTTATGGAGGTACAGCAGATTCACCATATTGGGCGCAACCGGGATGAACGCATGGCCCGCGCTATGGAGACCCTGGGTCAGGTCGGCCTGCTCAAAGAGCATTTCTACCGCTTTCCGCATGAGTTCTCGGGCGGACAGCGGCAGCGCATTGGCCTGGCGAGAGCACTGATTCTTGATCCGAAGGTCATCATCTGTGATGAACCGGTTTCTGCACTGGATGTCTCCATTCAGTCACAGATAATCAATCTCTTGCGGGAGCTGCAGAAGAAAAGGCAGCTAAGATATGTGTTTATCTCCCATGATATGAGTGTGATCAAGTACATTTCCGACAGAGTAGGCGTCATGTATCTGGGTCATCTGGTGGAGGAGGCGGATACGGAGGAATTGTTTGCCCATCCCGTGCATCCCTATACAAAGACACTGATGAGTGCGGTTCCCTCCATTGATACGAGAAACACGGGGGAACGCATTGTGCTCAAAGGAGAGTTGCCTTCACCCATTGATCCGCCTTCCGGCTGTGTCTTCCATACCCGCTGCCCGATGGCGACGGGGGCGTGCATGACCGATCCGCCGGCATTGCGTGAGATTTCGCCCGGTCATTGGGCAGCCTGCCCGATTTGTGCGGTGCAATCAATTGGCCAGGCGAACAGCTGAACACTATTTCCCGGAGTGGAAAAGCGTATTGTTCTGCGATGCATGGAGCAATGCGCTTTTTCTTCGGAACGCATGGACCAGAAAAGAATCCCAGAGTATGGGGAACAGTTCGGTACGCTTAGTGCCAGGTGATATAGCCTCCTGCCTGTCAAGGGAACCATGCGGCGGTAAGCGAAAGTGCGTTGGGATAGAGAAGATGGGCGTTTCCTGAGCGCGTGATACTCCTGCGCAAGACGGAGAAGGACAGAGGGAAAATACACTTCATGCAGAGGTGACTTTTGGCGAAGGAAAGTATAGAATGATACTGCAGATGGAAAGAAGAATGTGTTGCACGAAATGCGGATGTCGAGAGAGAGATGATCAAGCCGGAGGACGGGAAAGACGGGGAAGGGTATACCTACTGGCGGAATGTTTTGCTCCGCACCGTGCCGTGTGAAAACTGAATGGCAGGATCACGTACTGTTACCGATCTGCGGGGGGACGCAGGAGGATTTTGCCACGATTGTCATCGAAAATCTTCTGCTCTTAATACAACAGATGATGTTATTTACCAACGAATTCAAGAAATTGGCAATTGACTAGTTTATGCATTATGGATAATATAATTATGAATACGGTAAATACAACAATTGTTGAATCTGATGAGCAGGAGGACGAATGATGCCGGATACTGAGAAAAACACAGATGATCGTGAAGAGCTGCTTAGGCATCTGGGAGCACTTGAAAATGGGATAACGGAGCTACGCAAGTCACGTAATAGTACCCTCCGGGCACTTCATCATTTGAAAGTGAATGCGGTCAAATCTTCGGACCAGGTTCTGAAGGTGGCGCAAAATGCAGGTCCTATGACGGATACATTCTTTCAGCTGATCGGTGAGGACAAGAAAGCAATTGGCGAAATCATCTCGGCAGTGTTAGGGGTTTCGGTCGAAGTGAAGGAATCTGTGCCACAATACAGTATTCTCAATGTTGGTTCTATGGGTGTGAGATTGGACGACTACGCAGAAATTGAGGTTACGGCGGAGCTGACTGAAGACAGTGAACTGTTTGGGCTGAAAGGTACCATCGTGGATATCGAGGTCCATAATCAGAGCGGAGATGATTTGGAGAACAGAGCGTTCTACAATGGTGCAACCATGATCATCAATAAGACGGCTCCACGAACGAACTACGAGAATCTTCCTCACGCGATTGTCATCTTTATTTCGTCTTTTGACCTCTATAAAGAAGGCGAAGTGCTGTATGAAACAATGGATGCGGATGTGAAAACGAAGAAACGCAGAAAGTGTCCGTTGAGCCCAGAATCGCAGACTTTTATACTAGCATGATTGAGCATTCTGACCAGATGAGAAAGGTTGGCTTTTCGTGACGATAGATGCTACCGTTTCTGCGATGCTCTCTTCAGTAAGCCCCACCTTTGCACAGATGTCCTTTTG
>JAFUZB010000372.1 GCA_017476845.1 Clostridia bacterium | reverse complement strand
GTCAGGAAAAGGACGAGGCCGAGAAAGGTGTAGAGGAGACCGGAGAGGATCTTGAAGACCTGCGTGCGGTGCAGGTGCAGCGCGGCAAGCTGGAAAACGACAAAGAAGAGGGCAATGGGGAGGAGAGCGATGCCCACCTCGCGCACGTACTCGGGGAGGGCGTGATAGAAGGTCCGGGTGATTTCCACGGAGGTGTCTGCGGAAATCATGGAGATGGTGCTCGCCGAGCCCTCATCGGGCCGATAGAGAATGCCAAGGAGCATCACCGTGAGAATGGGCCCAATGGAGCACAGGGAGACCAGACCGAAGGAGTCGCTCTCCGCCTTGTTGTCCGAGCGGATGGAGGCGACGCCAAGCCCCAGGGCAAGGATGAAGGGGACGGTCATGGGGCCTGTGGTCACACCGCCTGCATCGAAGGCAACGGCCAGAAAGGTGCTGGGTACAAAGGGTGTGAGCAGGAAGACGATGCCGTAGGCGATGAGCAGTAAAATCCACATGCGGATCTGAAAGAGGATGCGGACGAGGGCCAGCACGAGAAAGACGCCCACGCCCAGGGCAACGGAGAGGATGAGCACCGCATCCGGGACGGCGGGGACCTGCGAGGCCAGCACCGTGAGGTCGGGCTCGGAGACGGTGACCATGACGCCGACGAGGAAACCGACGGAGAGAATGAGCCATAGCTTCTTGGAGCGCGTCAGCGCACTGCCCACCGATTCACCGATGCGTGTCATGGCAAGGTCGGTGCCGAGGTTAAACAGTCCCATTCCCAACACGAGGAGCACAGACCCCATGAGGAAGGCCAGCATGGCATCGACGGGGACCGGGGTCACAAGAAAACAGAGCACGAGGATGATCACGGTGATGGGAAGGACGCTGGAGAAGGCTTCCTTCCACTTTTCCAGGAGCACACCGCGCTTCTGTTCGCGCCCTAGGCGGATGCGGGAAACCGTCCTGGAGACGGCATAGGCAAAGGTGAGTTGCTTTCTTTCGAACACGGAATCACTTCCTTTGGGATGGACAGAGATGCAGTAGATATGCAGTAGATATCAGAAAGTATCAAGGCGGGGACGGAAAAAGTACAAGTGTACTTGCTTTGTTTTCTTTGGCCGCCTGAAAGTTGTGAAGCTGTCGGAAATGGAGAAGAAGCGGACGAAAAGGGCAAAGTGCGCGCCCTGTAACGGGTCGATTATATCGGAAGAAAAAGCAGCCAGCAAGCCGGGGTGAAGGAATTTGGGGCAGGGTGTCGTAATTGGGTAAACGCACTTGACAGGCGGCAGCGGGCGGAGTAAAGTTTCCGCTACACTACTTTATCAGTTCACCACTGCAGTGCTTCACCATAGTAAAGCGAGGGAAAACCATGATGATACGACGCCTGCAGATTCCGGGCGGCATGCAGGATACGCTGCCTGCGGAATGTGCGGCAAAAAGGGATCTGGAGCAGAAGCTTCGAGAACTGTTCACCCTGAGCGGCTACCGGGAGATCGAGACACCGGTACTGGAATATTATGATGCATTAAACGACGAAACGTGGGGTTATCCCCCGGAAAATTTGTGGAAAACTTTTGATCAGGAAGGCAGGGTGCTCGCGCTTCGGCCGGATACGACGATTCCGGCTTCACGGCTTGCCGCAGGACGGCTCAGTCACGCGGCCCTTCCGCTGAGGCTTTCTTATATCCAGTCGGCGTGCAAGTTTGAGCGCGACACGCTCTCCATGCTCTCCGAGCAGACCCAGGCCGGCGTGGAGCTCATGGGAACGGAAGGTCCGGAGGCGGACGCGGAGGTCATCGCACTGGCGGTGGAGAGCCTTCGGCGCGCCGGTATCCGGGACTTTCAGATTGAGCTCGGCCAGGCGGCGTTCCTGGAGGGCTTCCTCTCCGCGACCGGTCTTTCCGAGCAGGATGCCAGCGCGGTGCGCAAGCTGATGGAAGAAAAAAACACCCTGGGGATTCAGCTGCATCTGCACAAGCTGGGGGTCAGCGAAGAGATCACCAAGCAGCTGACGAAGCTTCCCCTGCTCTACGGCCCCCTGGACAAGCTCGACAAGGCCGAGCGGATGACGGACAATCCTGTGTGCCTCGCGGCACTAAGCAATCTGCGGGAAATCATCCGCATCCTGGGACTATACGGATGCGCCGACGATTTGACCTTGGACCTTGGCATGGCGCAGGAGCCCGGGTATTATTCCGGGGTGATCTTCCGCGCCCAGACCGCACAGCTGGGGCAGCCCATTCTCTCCGGCGGCCGCTACGACGGACTGAACGCACGCTTTGGGCGTCCGCTGCCCGCCGTGGGTTACGCCTTGAGCCTGAAGCTTGCCATGATCGCCCTGGAGCGGCAGGGCAGCCGGATGACCGATCCGGTATCGGATGTCGATATCGGGTTTGCGCAGGAAGCGCTAAGTGATGCAATCGTGCTGGCAAAGAAGCTGAGAAGTGAAGGCAAGCAGGTGGCGCTCATCTATGATGCGACGCCGGAGACCCTGAAGGCACGGAAAGACAACGGACTGTGCCGCGAGACGGTATTTCTTGGCGGGGAGGCGGAGGAGAATGGCTGAGGTACTGACACTGGCACTGGCCAAGGGCCGCCTGGCCGAGAAAACCTTTGATCTGTTGGAAAAGATGGGCATTGACTGCAGCCAGGCCCGCAATCCGGGTAGGCAGCTGGTGCTCTGGGACGAAAAGGCGCAGATCCGCTTTATCCTCGTCAAGCCCAGCGACGTCCCGACCTATGTCGACCACGGGGTCGCGGACCTGGGCGTGGTCGGCAAGGATACGCTCATGGAGGCGGGACGCCCGCTCTACGAGGTCCTGGACCTGGGCTTCGGGGCGTGCAGGCTGTGCATTGCCGGCTATCCCGACAAGGCCGGGGAGACGGTGAGCCATGCGACGTTCCGCGTTGCGACCAAATATCCCCATATCGCCCGGAGCTATTACGGCGAAATGGGCCAGACGATTGAGATTATCGAGCTGCACGGCTCGGTGGAGCTGGGGCCGGTGATTGGCCTGAGC
>JAFUZB010000371.1 GCA_017476845.1 Clostridia bacterium | reverse complement strand
GGCGATGTTACATTACCGGCCACATTGCACAATGCCCTTGACCAAGCAATGAACCCCGCTACGCTTCTGCGTCTTGTGCGCTTTGAGATGCACTACCTTTCCGAAGTCTGCAATCAGCCGGATCTTTTTGAAGATGCGTTGACTCGCTTTGAAGAGTCTTGTTTTGATACGGACCTATTTGTTCCTGACCTTGTGAAAGACATGCTGGTAACGCTTCGCACTTGGAAGCCGGAGACCCATCTTGGCTGCTATTCTCCAAGGCTCTTCCACATTGCCCTGCGTCTTTGCTGGTTAGAGCTCCTTTCCCTTTACGGCTTGCATATGAACACCACTCCCGTTCTGCATCTGTGCATTGAGCCTACAGCACAGCCCTCTGCTCTCTGGGAACAGTTGCACCAAAAAACAGAGCCAGCCTGTTGGAAAGTTCTTTCCCATAACGTCACTCTCCTGAACCGTGAACCATTGCCTGAGCCAGAGTATGTTCCCACCAAGCTTACCCCACAGGAACTACTTTCTTTCCTTCTGCATCGTCATAAAGTCATGCTCAGCGGTATGGGTGGTACAGGAAAAACCGAACTGGTTAGGCAGACACTGCCCCTTCTCGCATCCAGCTTACACTTTGATGCCGTAGCCTTCATCCAGTGCGCAAACAACATTCTGGAAAGTCTTTCCGTCGCTTTCCCAGACCTTGCTGCCAAAGATGCAGATCATCTCATAGACAATGTCGTGGCTCTTCTCGAAAACAAAGGGACGTGCGCTCTCCTGCTGATAGACAATCTGGAGACACAATCGTCAGATGATCCTTATCTTCACCGGTTGCTTGACGCCAATGTCACTATTCTGGCAACCGGACGTATGTCGTCTCTTCCCGGTCTGGTCAGCTTGAAAATGCCGCTCCTGCAGGAAAGCGAATCCCTTGCTTTGTTTCAGCTTCACGCTGGGATGCAGAGGCCGGATAATGATATACAGAAAGTGGTGCACTATTCCGGCGGCCATCCGATGACACTTGCTCTGCTCGGTTCGCTGTGCCGTGCCAACTATTGGACAGCCGGTCAACTTCTTTCGCTTCTCAAGGAAAATCAGGTGAACCATTTGCAGTTCTTGCAAGAGGGAAAAACTACCGACCTGGCTACCTGGTTGCACAATTTGCTCAACATCTCCCGTGTCACAGGCGAGGAGATGAAACTTCTGCGCCTCTTGTCCCTATTTCCTCCGTTGAGGCCATGGGCACCCCTTACTGTAGAAACCTATGGCCATGATTTGAGCCAGAATACCGCCATTTCTGCCTGCATGGTTTCTCTCGCCGATCGTCATTGGCTTGAGCGCAGTACGGACGGTTACATTCTTCATCCGCTTATTGCACAGGCGCTCCTCAGCGACCCAGTCTCATGTGATGAGTTTCCCAATCTCTGGCATGATATGGCTTCCTTTTTGCAACCTCCCGTGAATCCGGATAAGCAGGAAGCATCCCAACTAATGCTTTACGCTCTCCTTGTTTGCAAGGATCATCTGAATGCAGATGCATTTCACGTTCTCTGCGCTTTGGAAATCACTGCTATGACACGATCCGGTATGCTGTCTTATGACCTCCCAACCATCCATCAGGCATACCTGGACACCCATGAGCATACAATGAATGATGAAGCCAATATGCATATCATTCGCATGCTCTGGGCACTTCTTGGAAAGGATCTTGATTTCTCTGCATCTGCTGAGGCTTTGCTCCATCTTCCCCGGGAAGCTCTGATCACCTCTACCTACTATGATACGCTCTGCAATGTATTGGAGGTCGGAGGGTCGCGTCTTTCCGCTGAAAAGCTCAATAAACTGTTTGCATACATTGCTCCTGACAGAGATGATGTCCCCAAACGCATTCTCTATCTGAATTTCTTAGGAGGAAAGCAGCGCTATATCGATAAACAACCGGAAACTGCACTCCAAACACTTGAGGAGGCACGATCTCTGATCGACACCCATCTTGAAGCGAACAGCATAGAGGAAACGGCCAATGTCACCCGTACTGCATACTGTCTCGCTGATCTGGGAAAATGGCGCGAAACCCTGCCGCTCATGCGTCGTGCACTGAACAATCTGCGCGCCCGTGGCTACGCTGAGGACTCTCAGACTATGATAGCCACCCGAAATGCCTACGATTACTTTCGGGGAAAATGCACAGATCTTCATGCCTCTCTTGCTTCCATGGAGAAGACCGTTTCTGGGCTTCGTGAGAAGGAACAAGTCGGCAATGAAGAATACCTCTTTGCATTACAGCAGCTTGCCGACCTCTACATGGAGGATGGGCAGGAAAAGAAGGCTGAAGCTACAATCCACGAAGCGCTTGCCTATCGTACGGTATTGCCTAAGGGCGATTATGTGCCACAGCTCAATCTGATACTTCGCGCAGCCAGGATTCTCAAAGAGAATGATAGGTATGCAGAAGCGCTTGGCTACATCACAGAAGCAGAATTGATCTCAAACAAGTATTACGGAACGGATGCGCCAATATACGAACGCATAAGTAACCTGCGCAAAGATATACTCCAGCGCATGGGATATACCATCGAGGAACCAACTACAGAATGATCACGCTTTACCTGGCTTGCCGAGAGCTTGATTCACTGCATTCCGCACATCCATCTTCTGATCTGTGTGTCCTCCGAGAAGGAGGCGCCATTGCCTTACCGCAAAGTGTCTTACCCTATCGCGACGGAAAAGAAACCACAAGCAACGGCTCGGCAATACTGCCGAGCCGTTGTCTTGGTTTATTCACTTGTCGTCCAGCGATCATGACCGATCCCGGCGCCCACTTCAAAGTGATACTTCACGATTCCGAGATCCACTTTGGCATAGAATCCACCGGTCGCCCGTGCAGAGAGTCTGTCTCCCTTGAGCTCAATAAGATACTTCTGCTGATTGACAGCCGTTGGTGCAAGCATTGCGGCCTCCATTCCTCTCCTGAACCACTCCGGCACATCGCCTGTTGTCTCGGATACAGCACCTGCCGCTTTGCTTTTGTGCGCTGTCCCCTGGCCTTCACCATAGCCCAGGGTAATCACGCACACCAGTTTTTCTCCCTTGTCAATCGCTGCCGGCACCTTTCCCTTGGAGAAGGTGAGCGCCACCCAACAAGTATTGAGTCCTAGCGCCTGTGCATACAGCACCAGCTGCTCGCCGTAGTAACCCAGCTTTTCCTCCAGCGATTCCCCCTTGGGCCCGATAAGCGCCAGATAATTCCGGACGCCCGAGAACTTCCCATAATGGGCCATCATGCCGTCAAAAGCCTTGGGCTCCTCCGTGACAAGCTGGATGTGCAGTCCGCCTTCGCGATTACATCTGTCGATCTGCGCCTGAAGCGCTGCTACCTTCTCTTTCTCAATCGGCCTGGCTGTGTAGGAACGCACCGAATGCCGTGCCCGGATCGCACCCATCCAATCGACCTGCGTATCCACCATGTTGTCCTCCGCTTACAGCAGCTGGATGTTGGCCTCGTGACAGGCCTTGACGACCTCCTCTGGCCACATAGAAGCCTGGACCTCACCCACATGCGCCTTGCGCAGAAGGTAGACGCACATGCGGCTCTGTCCGATACCCCCGCCAATGGTCTGCGGAAGCTCGCCGCTCAGCAGTGCCTTCTGGAATGGCAGCTCCGCCCGCTCCTCGCATCCGCGCTCCTTGAGCTGACGTAAAAGCGTCTCGGCATCCACACGAATACCCATGGAAGATACCTCAAGGGCAATATCCAGCAGCGGGTCATACAGAAGGATATCGCCGTTCAGGTTCCAGTCATCATAGTCAGGAGCACGCCCATCATGGATGTCTCCGCTCTTCAGCTTGCCGCCCACACCCATCAGAAATACGGCACCGTACTTGCGCACCGCACGGTATTCGCGCTCCTTGGGAGAGAGGGTCGGGTACTGGTCCTCCAGCTCCTGTGTGGTCACAAACGTGATGTCATCGGGAAGCTCGGGCTTGATAAAGGGATAATGCGCGCAGACATAGCCCTCCGTCTTGCGAAGCGTAAGATAGATCCTGCGGACAATGCGCTGCAGCGTCTCCACATTGCGCTCGTCCTTCCCGATGATCCGCTCCCAGTCCCACTGGTCGACAAAGATGGAGTGGATATTATCCGTCTCCTCATCGCGTCTGATGGCATTCATATCGGTGTAAAGACCTTCACCCTCGTGAAAATCGTAGTTTTTCAGTGCCTGTCGCTTCCACTTGGCCAGGGAGTGTAAAATCTCCACATTCTTGCCCGTCTCCAGGATATAGAAGCTTACCGGGCGCTCGACACCGTTCAGGTTATCGTTAAGACCGCTCTCGGGCGTCACCATGATCTGCGCAGACACACGCG
>JAFUZB010000370.1 GCA_017476845.1 Clostridia bacterium | reverse complement strand
TTCTTTGCGGCCGAAGAATATCATCAGAAATACCTGGAAAAGAATCCACACGGATACTGCCATATCCCCACGGAGCATTATGCCCAGGCCAGACAGTTCCGCTCACGGAGGCAGGCATGACAAGCGTCATTTCCCTTTCCGCGCTGACCGAACACACCTCCGCCTATACCCTCATCGATGTGCGGGATGCCATCTCCTTTGACTACGACACGATCCCCGGGGCCATCTCCATGCCGGATATTGTGGACAAGGCCAGGGCTGGACAGCTCACCGGCCCAGAATTCCAGCGCACTCTGGTGCTCTTTTGCATGCGCGGCTTTGACAGCATGCCCATGGCAGAGGAGCTTCGGGATATGGGCTACGACGCCTACAGTCTGGAGGACGGGTTTGCTGGCTATATCCGCGAGACACTCTCAGTGGAGGATCGCAGCGAAGAGATTGAGAAGGATCTCCGCAAAAAGGAGGTCAAGAAAAAGCTCTTCCGCTGCTTTACCCGCGCCGTACGCGAGTTTCAGCTGGTGGAGAGCGGGGACAAGATCGCCGTGTGCATTTCCGGCGGCAAGGACTCCATGCTCATGGCCAAGCTCTTCCAACAGCTGCAGAGCTGCCGCGAAGCGCCCTTTGAGCTCGTCTTCCTTGTCATGGATCCCGGCTACAGCGAGCTGAACCGCCTGGTCATCGAGCGCAATGCGCAGACACTGGGGATTCCCATCACCATCTTTGAGTCGCCCATCTTTGACGCAGTCGATCATATGGAAGATAAGCCCTGCTTCATGTGCGCCCGCATGCGCCGCGGTTATCTCTACCGCAAGGCCAAGGAGCTGAGCTGCAACAAGATTGCGCTGGGCCATCACTTTGACGATGTCATTGAAACCATCCTCATGGGCATGCTCTGGGGCGGGCAAACACAGACCATGATGCCCAAGCTGCACTCGGTCAATGTCCCCGGCATGACCCTGATCCGTCCCATGTACTATATCCGCGAAGAGGAAATCAAGGCATGGCGTGACCGCAACGGTCTGCATTTCATCCAGTGCGCCTGCCACTTCACCGATACCTGCTCTTCCTGCCGTGAGGACGGCGTCCCGGTCTCCAAGCGGATGGAGACCAAGCTCCTCATTCGCAAGCTCAAGGAGACCAACCCCTACGTGGAGACCAATATTTTCACCAGCATGCAGCATGTGAGCCTGGATACCGTACTGTCCTACAAGCTCCACGGGGTCAATCATGAGTTCCCGGAGATCTTCGACACCTGGGTACCCGGTCCGTCCGCGGAGGAGGGCGAATGAGGCACATCCTTCCAGAGCGAAAGGAGCTTCTTCTCTCCCTCCTTGCAGATCTCATCGGTGCCTTTCTTCTGGGCATCTCCGTGGATGTCTTTGCGATCTATGCTGACTTTGCCCCGGGCGGCGTGACCGGACTTGCCGTGATCTGTCACTATCTCTTTTCCCTGCCCGTTGGCTTGGGCACACTGCTCATCAATATCCCCGTTATTCTCTTTACCTGGAAGCGCCTGGGGCCCCGATTCTTTGCCATGTCGCTGAAGACGATGATCCTGTGTGCCCTTGTGGTAGATCATGTCACCATTTTCCTCCCCTCCTTTTCAGGCTCCCGAGGCGCAGCCTCCGTGCTCGCCGGAATTGCCGCCGGGATCGGGTATGCCTTCATCTTTGACAAGGATTCCTGCACCGGCGGAACCGACTTCATCATTTTCGCCTTGAAGCACGCGCATCCCCGCCTCTCCTATGGGCTCATTGCCTTCCTCATTGATGGGACCATTGTTGTGCTCTCCGTGTTCGTCTTTCGCGACGTCCTCTCCTTTGTCTACGGCATGATCTATTCCCTCTTTGCCAGCCTGAGCATGGATGCTGTGACACGCCTGATTGCCTTTGCACGTCTCAAATCATAGACAGCCAAAAGCCGGTCCCGCTATTGCGGGATCGGCTTTTGGGCTGTCAGGTAACTCCTTCTCAGGTGTCGCGCATAAGATCTTCCATCGCTATCTGGGAAGAGATTTCCCCTGCATATGCATTCCACTCCAGCCCGTGTGGTGTCACCATCGTCAGACGAATGGCATCTCTGGTTTTTGTTGCCCGGATGAAATCATCCGTCTTTAGCCGCACTTCCTCACTCACAGACTGTGAAATCAGATAGCGACCACTGGCATATTTCATTTCCAGAAGGTTAACCGTGTGATCTGCGCGCCGGATAACCAGGTCAAATTGCGAACCACTGATACCGTTTTCCGGATCTTGTTTGCACACAAAGGACGCAACGTCTGTCAGGACACCGGATATGCCCAGCTTGGCTTTGATCTGATCCACATGTAGAAGGCACAGCCTTTCAAAAGCAAGGCTTGCCCATGTGTCCATTGCGGGAGTATGGCTCTGGTGAGACCAAAACTTCATATCCCCTGGACTAACATGAAGAAAGTGATGAAAGAACAGCACAAGGGGATCCATGAGCTGATACAGACTGTCCTTGCTCTTTTTGCCAAACGCGTGATATTCCCGTATAAAACCACAGCTTTCCAGATCTTCTAGCTTTTCCGAAAACACACCGGAACCCGTCAGTCCCGTTGCCGCTATGATTTCGTTTCGTGTTCGTCCCTTCTTTTCCCCGGCCAGCGCATGGACGATCTTCAGATAGTCTCCAGGCCGCTTAAAAGTAGCTGCAAACAAGTCGTCATATTCCGCTCTCAATGGCGCTTCCTCCGCGAAAAAGAGCGCATCCATCGTTTGCGCGACAGATAACCCTTTCTGCATCAGCTCCCAGTAAAACGGAATCCCACCCACAGCCATGTACAGCTCCATGATCTGCGTATCTGAAAAGGCAAGATTGCGCTGGGCTACATAACTTTTGCACTGTACCAGCGTGAAGGGCTTTACTCTCATCTGTCCTGTCAAACGGTGGTACAGCCTTGATTGATTGTGGATGACCTTTTGCCGCATCCATGAAGTGGCTGAGCTGCAGACAATCAGCACCAGATCGTGCCGCGCGGATGCCCATGCATTCCAGAAATGCTCCAGTGCCCTCATCATATCCGCCTTGGCGGTATCCATCCAGGACAGCTCATCAAGGAATATGATCTTTTTACGCTGCGTGCTTTGAGATATCAGCTGTTTGAGCAACTGGAACGCTTCAAACCAGTTCCTTGGCGCCGAGCTGTTTGCCATTAGGCCCGCATCGGTTAAAGACTTTGAGAAGGCCGCAAGCTGCTCTTCTCTCGTTCCCCGGCATACGCCCGCATGCTGAAAGGTAAAGCGTCCCTTCAGTGCTTCTTGAATCAAGGAAGTTTTCCCCACTCTGTACCTGCCATATACAGCGACAAACTGCGCTTCATCGCGCTCGACAGCTTTCTTCAGGAATGCGATTTCCTGCTCCCGTCCGATCAGCATAGCATCCTTCTTCTGCGGATAATTTACCAAATCTGTGTTTTTTGCATCGATTTGGTAAATTATCCCTTTGCTCTTTTGGGGGTCATTCAGGTGATCTGTGTCCAACGCCAGTGCTTCTCCGTCATACGCGAGCTTGAGCTCAGGCGATATCGTGCCTGCGCAGGAACCGGATCAGCTGATGCCAGTCATCCCTTCCCAGGTAGTGCGTACCTTCGCGCAGATAATATCCAACACTTCCCTCCAGATAGGCTGCGCCTGCCTCCGGCTCCTCTGGCCCCACCAGTCCCTCAGCGCCCAGGACGCGGTAGACCGGAGAAACCGCCTGGCCGCACCGGTACAGCCCCTTAGGATCACACCACAGGTCGCGCGTGGCACCGTCCAGGAAGAGCGGGCGCGGGGCGATCAGGGCAAGCAGGAAGTGCATGTCGAAGGGAAGCTCCTCCTCCGAAGCATATTTCTGAAACAGCGAGGGACAGAACCAGTACTTGGTATACTCGCGCGAAAGATCATGGAAGGTTTCCGCCTGCGTGCCTCTGTAGAGCCCGCCGGATTGGATCGCCGCAACGGCATCGATCCGCTCATCCGACGCCCCTGCCCACAGGGCCGTCATCGCAAGGCGAGAATGGCCCACCAGAGTGATCTTCCCAAGGTTCGGGACCGCTTTGAGCACATCCACGATCCGGCTCACACCGAATGCCCAGCAACCGAACTTTCCCCAGCGGCTGTCCGATTTTTCAGGTCTGAAGCCCTGCACCCCGTCAAAGCGCTCCTCGCTTATGTCCTTCTCGATGTCATTGTAGTTCACATGGGCAATGGCAAAGCCTTCGTCGACCAGTTCCTCGGCAAGCCCTGTCATCCTGTCCATGAAGTGCAGATGGAGAAAGCACGGCCAGGTGCCCTCCCCCTTGGGGATGGCCAACTGAAAATCGAATTCCGCCTTCTGTTCCCCCTTCTCCATCCGGATGCGGATCTTTTTGCCTGTTGCCTTTCCGCCAAGCAGATCGGGATCCTCCTCCACCGTTTCCCATGAGGAAGTCACGCCCTCTGGGAAGAAACCAAAGAATTCCTTTTCCAGAAGATGCCGTACCTCCTGTCGCCTTGCTGCCCATTCCCCGGGCAAGCCTACCTTTATGCCGCTGTCTGCAAGCAGCACCTCCGGAAGTGTTCCGCTCATGTACTCTGCCTCCTTGTCTTTTCTCTAACCGTCCTCAGTTTGCAGCCTGCTCTTTCTTCGGAAAGTTGCGCAGATAGATCACGTTCCTGTCCGGATCATAGAAGCTCATGTTGACCGCGCCCCACGGACGCGTCACCGGCTCCCGGATGATCTCCGCCCCCAGCGCTTTGACCTTCTCAAACCACGATGCGATGTTCTCCACCGTGAAGGCCAGTGAGATGTTCCGATTGTCATTTTTCTTGTCCGTTCCGTCATTGTACACCGCCGATATGGTTTCGTCCGCAAGAATCGTCTGGTGCACCGGATCCTCGCTCCCATTGTCCACCTCAAGAAGCGCTTTGCAAAAGGCAGCGAGCCGGTTCACATCATTCGTTTCAAGACATAGCTCGCCAATGATCATGCGCCATATATCCTCCTCTGGGCTTTCCCGAAACTTCTCATCTGCAGCCTTGCCTTTTCTCTTCCACACTGCCTTCACTTTCCCTCTGTCCGGGTCAAACTT
>JAFUZB010000369.1 GCA_017476845.1 Clostridia bacterium | reverse complement strand
CTCCTGGTCCACGCCGGCGATGGCTGCCATATAGATGATGGTTCCCCAGCCGGCTTCCTTCCAGATGCTGGTCAGGTAGAGCATGCCATAGAACTTGTTGGGATCGGAGAGAAGATTGATCGCCTGGTACCCCATACTCATCAGGAGCTTATTGACCAGACCCGAGGTGATGGAGAAGAGGGAGAACAGCAGGGAGTACATGATGACCCAGCTGATGAAGTGCGGAAGATAGATGATGGTTTGGATCGTGCGGCGGTACGCCGTGGAGCGCAGCTCATTCATGAGAAGCGCCAGAAGGATCGGGACAGGGAAGGTGATAAGCAGCTGGGTAATACCGATGAAGAAGGTATTCCAGATGACCTGACCGGCGACCGGGCTCTTGAAGAAGCGCTCAAAGTTGTAGGTGCCGACCCATTCCGAGAAGATGATACCGCTTTTGATCTTATAGTCCTTGAAGCCCAGGATAATACCGTACATGGGCATGTAGCTGAAGACAAAGACGATGATGAGACCGGGGATAATGAGCGAGTAGCGAAAGCGGTCCTTCCACAGGTCGCGGGCCACCGGCTTGGACCAGGTCTTCAGGTTGGGGGAGACAAAGAAGGTGACCAGGTCGGCCACGATGACGAGGCCCCCGGCGCAGGCCAGGAGTGTGGGGCGCAGTCCGTAGGTCGAAAAGTCCCAGTTCTTTCGACCGATGATACCGGTGATGGCAAGGTACCATATGCCTCCCGCGGCGAGCAGAAGCGCACCGAGGATCAGGAAAGCACGGAACACATACAGTGGCTTGCGGTCCTGCGTGGCGGCTTTGCCTGTGGGTATTGCATGCTGCATGGAAGTCCTCCTCCTCTGCATAAGCATTTCATGTGTAGAATCATTCGGGGTAAAAACATAGATCGCGCTTGTGGTTCGTGCAGATTCTACAAGATCCCCTGTCGTTCGTCAATGCACGTAAATGGTGGGGAGACGAAAATCGCGCCATCGGGTTCGTGGGCGGGCCCCGGTGGCTTTTGCATGGCGCTGCACAAGGGGAAAAGGGGTGGATGTGCTCAGAAAATGAGTGCGGTTTGACACAATTCGAAAGATCGCCGATAATTTGCAGTACAAGGGAAGCGAGGTGAGGAGCGAACCATGAAGACGATTGCTGAACAGATCGTTGAGGCGAGAAAGGCTGCAGGGATGACACAGGTGCAGTTGGCTGAGGCGGTCCATGTGACACGGTCAACGATCTCTCACTGGGAGGTGGGAAGGCATGAGCCCGACCTGGAAACGCTCCAGCTTCTCGCCTCTGTCCTGAACACACGCTTTATCCTGGAGGAAGACAGTAAAGAGGAAGCGTCTGCTGATCTGGAGATGTCTTCGGACAGTGAAACAGAGAAAGCAGAATTCACAACTGATTCGGAGAAGGTCCAACCCGCGGACACTGGGAATGAAAAGAACGAAGAAGCGCCTGCTGCTGAGATGGCAAGGGAATCCGTTCCGCTCAGGTCGAGACCGGAAACCGGGAAATGGCGTATTGCCTGTCTG
The DNA here is from genome assembly GCA_017476845.1 of Clostridia bacterium. Classification (GTDB taxonomy): domain Bacteria; phylum Bacillota; class Clostridia; order Christensenellales; family Aristaeellaceae; genus UBA2943. The sequence goes on along the minus strand of JAFUZB010000369.1, from coordinate 2,104 downwards.
ATCCTTGCAGTGTGCCTTGTGCTGACTGGTATTGTAGTGCAGGTGTTTCGCAGCGCCCATCCAGAGCAAAGGGCTTATGCCGATAAGGATGAGCCTTCGGTGGTATATCATGCGGAGGATTTCCTCGCGCTCCCTGCAAGGGAAGAGGGACAGGCCTATCTGACCATTACTTCGTCCTCGCATGTAGAGGGAACGAGTGACTCGGCACTGTGGCTTTTCACCTTTACCCTGACGGAGGATCAGGGGGCGGCGTTCGATGTGGAGCGAATTGATCACTTCTGGCTGACGCAGGATGGTGCCGTGAAGACAACCTATACCGCTGCCGATCTGCTTGCATCGGGCTGGCAGACTCATATCCCTGCATGGGGAGCCGAGGATTTCGTGGGCGGGTTGCGCTATCCGGCGAAGCTGGACGGAGTTGCGATCCGGGCATACGGTACCGATGATAAAGGGCATGCCCAGGTGTATTCAGCCTATCTGCCGTATGGGGAGAACTGAAACAAGTCCCCAACAAACAAAAGGCCATGGAGGTTCCATGGCCTTTTGTTTGTTGGGCAGACGGGTTCAAGTCTTTTTTGTGATGTGCCGTCTACTTGCGTATTATGGCTCCGTCACATACGGCAAACCTAGGGTTTGGGCAAAAGTCTCGGCTGCGCTGCCGGTTTTGCAGTAGATGATGACCTTGCTGCACCCGCTGAAGGCGGTGGTATCGATATTCGTTACACTGCTTGGAATATGGATGGCGACAAGGCTCTTGCTGTTGGCGAAGGCGTAGGCACCGATGGTGGTGCAACCACTGCTGATCGTTACCTCCTCAAAGGCGCTGTCCATGAAGGCCTCGTCTTCGATCTCAACTAAGGCAGCGGGCAGGGAGTACTTCACGGTTTGCTGCACATTGTAGGGAATACCATAGGTATCCAGCAGCTTTGCCGTTGGACTTCCTGAAGGCACATAAATTGGCACGTTGAAAGGGGTGAACGGGTTTTGGACCAGGTCATAGCCAAAGCCTATCCATTGGTTATATTGTCCAAGAATACTCGCTGAGAGAGAGGTGTAGTATCCCGGCAGTGTGACAGTAGCGCTGGAAGTTGCCACGCCGGCAAGGCATACGTTGCCATATTCCACGGTATAGTATACGTTCGGGTAGGTGGCCGAGACAAAGAAGGTTGAATAGGTCGCGTATGCATTGTTGCGCATGCTGAGGATATACTGTGAATTTGGCTCTGCGTATACCTGAATCTGTCCGTTTGTAAAGCTCTCGGGCCATGCATTAATCGGGTTGTCGAAAATAGGCACCATATTGTCCAAATGAGCTAGGGTCACTGTTGATGGAATTGCATTATCGGCGATCAATGCAGTGCCTGCAGGGATAGTGATCTCCTTCTCCGTTCCGTGATAGGCAATCAGTGTTGTTTTCATGTCAGCAGTAGCTAGATATTGATACTCAAAATCAGGGTTTTCCAACGCATAGAAGGAGTGTTCAGTGAAGTAGTACATCTTCGCAACATTGCTGTCTGGGTTGCACAGCAGCTTTACATCACTCGGGATAGCACCATTCAGAATATCCTTGCCTGCGAAATCATCTTCCAGAACAATGGTTTTGTCTGTTCCGGTATATCCGGTAATCACAATGCCATAACAATTGGACTCCCACGTGACATAGTCTGTATAGGCAGACCAATCAAAAGTCAGTTCTGGATGCCCTTTGAGATAATATTTCGTTGTGCCAAAAGCACCCGGCAGGATGCCTTTGAAGGGTTCGTCGCCTGTGATGGCAACCTCAGGTGCACTGCCGACATACTCTTTCAGAACAGGACGATTCGAGCCCTGATAATAGGCATTGTAATCGTAAGTGCACAGATAGTCATCATACCCAAGGAAGATGAAATTGAACGGAATGCGCCAGTAATTCTCTATGTCGAATGATGGTTGATTGAATGGATTATTGTTAGCGTCTATATAACACAGACTCCGGAAAACTTAGGTTTAAAATCATGAATCAAACCTAAATTCGGCCATAAATTATCCGAAAATCCTTGAAAATACTTGACGAAAAGCACCCGATCCTATACAATATTCTAGGTTTGAAACCTATTATTTTAGG
>JAFUZB010000368.1 GCA_017476845.1 Clostridia bacterium | reverse complement strand
ATTCGAACATCCGGGTGCTTATCGCATGCACTTGTTGTGAGCATGCGCAGCCATACCCTCAAAACATCTGCCGCCGGATCCCTATTCCTATCCATTGTGCGACGGATGTTCGATAAACATCATGACGACGCTCTGATACGCGCGATGCATTGGAACCAGCTTGACACATCAAAACAGGATGAGCACCCGTCACATGCGAAGAGTGTGCTGTTGCTCATCCTGTTCGTTCCTATGTCTTTGGTAGTCCTGCGCGCTGTAGCGAGCACAAAAACGTGATTCTACGGGTCTTCAAAGACCAACCCTATCGGAGAAACGTCACGCCCAGTCGCATAAGGCCTGTGTGCGATGTCCGCTTCAACCACCCAAACACGTGAAAAGATATTTCCTGAAACCACAGGCAGCTTGAGGAGGCTTGGTCCTGCACCATTGCCTCGTCCCCGTACACGATCGTCTTCGCTCTTTTGTGAATACAGATGCATTCCAGGTGAGCGTAGGGAAAGAGATTGCCTTGTCCTACACGACGTGACTATCGGATTTCAGTTTTCACCTTCCACAACGTCCAAGCAATATCCATGTCCTTTAGCAAAATCAACGGCTGCCGATCCACTGCTCGTTACAATCAGAAGGTTGTCAGCGCAACCGTTAAACGCTGAATCCGCGATATGTGTAATGCTGTCAGGAATATAGACCTCTTCGAGTTGCTTCATATTCGCAAAGGTTAACTCCTCTAAATTGCTTCCAGCAGACAGACGGACTGCCTTTGCTCCGGTCCCCTGGAACGCCTCCCGCTCAATCACCTCTGCATGAATCAACAACTGCTCCCCCTGAACCCTGACATAGTGCGCTTCAATTCCCATATGCCAAGGATCAGTTGTTGCATCATAAGATACCGATAACGTCATCTGTCTGCCGCGATTGGTGAAACCGGCTTTCTCAAGATACATTCTGCTTAGACCATAGTTAAGAACAGGATACTGCACCGATGTCCACCATCCCCCGCCGATGGGATAATATGTGCTCAAATTGATGGCAAACACCTGCTGATAATCTGCAATCTGTGCAGCAATATCTTGCGCTACTTGGTCATGCCATGTCATGGCATTTTCCCGGACGCCATAGTTGCAATCAATCGATTCGGCATACGGGTAACTGCTTGTTGGCTGATGAGAGCGAACCTGGAACATCAGACTATTGGGAATACCGAAGAAGAGATGCCTTTCATTTCCGCTGACCGGCACCTTATCCGCTTCGGTGCTGTTGGTAGGATCGTCCCAAGTACAGTCAATGTTGTACCATGCGCCTTCAAGGAAAACGGAATTCCATGCATGCGTACTGGATAAAACTCTTACAGATTGAATCCCTGCTGCCGATAAGAGCATCTCATACGCTTTGGAATAGCTGTCACACACTCCGAGGCCATCAACAAGAACACCGTCCGGTCCATACCGTTTATAATCGCTATCGTAGTATGCATGCATAATCAAATAATCATGCAGCCATAGTGCCTTTTCATATTCACCGGAAACCGGACAATGACTGACAATGGATGTCACCAGACCGTTTAGCAAATTCGCACCGCCAACGGTAAACTGATTGAAGGTATACACGTCCTCCGATTCAAAGCAGACCATGAGATAATAGGTGCCCGGTTCCTGGAAAGTATAGGTAAACGTATTTTCCGACTGAAACTCATTATTCTTGATATATGTGCCTTCACCGGAGTAGATCCAGAACATATAGCTGCTATATCCGGCGGATGCCGTAAAGGTAGCAGGGCTTCCTGTTGTGATCCCGGATGGTATGCTTACAGATCGTGTGGTGGCCAAGCCCGGGCCAATACTGATCGTCTCCTCTGTGAATTCAAGCATATCCGGCGTGATTTGTGCTTCAGAAAAGTAGGGATCAATGGGGTCATCTGCATATGCCACACCGATACAGCATGTGATCAGGGTAAGTACAATCCATATCTTCAGTATGCGTTTCACTTTTCATTTCTCCTTACAATAAATGGTAATCCATACGAGAAACCAAATTCAGGTTCATTCACTGCAAGTGTAATACCTTCACAGCCTTCAAAGGCTGACCGGCTCGTATCCTCCCCAATCTCCGCCAGTGTGATAGAACTATCTGCAAAAGCACGGTCATCTACCCGGCAGTGAACAACAACTCTGTCTGCTTGAATCCCAGAGAACGCCTCTTCTTCAATCTGCTCTATGGAATCCGGAATCCGGAGTACTGTGCCGTCTGGTTCACCATACACCGTAAACTCAATCATCGCAGTGTCGGAGGTGAATCCATCCCGGATAGATGCCACGGAGTAAGAATAGTCCCCGACCTCATCCGTCCAGATCACTATGTCATTCCCTTCCACTTGGATGACTTCATCATCTAATAGAACAGCATCGACTTCTTCGTCCAACCGAAGAACCATGCCATATCCTGAATATCCCCATCGGCTGCTGAATGTAATCACAGGTGTATGAGGTCGCGCTTCAAGATAGCTGCGCTTTGATATGCTAAGATCGGTTGTGGAATAAATGTTTCTGCTATAGGTGTAATGTGTTCCGTTCACCGTAAACCCATCGTCCACACTTCCTTGTGCGCCGACCAGGAACAGCTTGTCAGGATACCCTGCCATACCCGAATCGCAGTTTGTCACATCCACCAGATAATTGATGCCGTTGTCCATTGTGACAATGTTCCACATATGTGATTCACCGTTCATATAGCCTTGCGGCGAGATCACTGTCACAGTGGACGAAGAAAGATCATTCAGATACTGAAAGGCTTTTGCATACCCCTCACAGACCACATTGGTTTCCTCGTCACCATCAAATACCCAGATCAACTGCCAAGGATTCCCGTAGGACGTATCATTGAGCGCTGCATAGTTATATGAGGTCAGTTCACAGATCGCATCCTTGTAAGCCAGAAGTCTGTCATAAGGATCGTAATCCTCATACTTGTCAACAATTGCCTTGGCATTCTCCGTGGCCGCATGTACGCCTTGTCCGAATTTGGGATCGACTTCATAGACATCGGCAACATACTCCTCAGCCACGCTCATGGAGAGCTTAATATACCCAAGAAGCGTTACAGATTCTGTTCCATTGTCATCTACATTCAGTTTGTATCCCACGCCTCTTGTCGCTAATGTGCTTCCTTTATCGAACCAATAGAGTTCGTAGGGCGAATCGGCCAAAAGAGCAAGGACGACGTCCGTTGCGTTATAGCTTGCGTTAAGAACAGCAAGCACAGCATTTTTTGTTTCCTGCGTAATCGCCCCATCCATAGCAATATCGTCTACATCCAACTCTTCCGCAGTGAAAGTCGTCTGCTCCATGATGTCATCGAAAGGGATTTGGAAAATCGTTGATGTTCGCTCTCCCGCTGCCACTTCCGAAACCAACGTACGCATTCTACTATAGACGTTCTTGGAAATGGCAGGTAGTGTTGTTCCTGTCAGATGAGGTGCTCGATTCTTGCGGGGATAGAGATAGTTGTTGATGTAGCCTGTGGCAAGGTCTTTGTTGGTGAGTTCCGTGACAATAATGATGTTCTCTGTCGTTTCCTCATATACCATTGCCGAAGCAAATACGGGTAGAAACAGCAGGAAAAGAAGAAGAGGCAGAAGGGCTATATGCATAGATTTCCTGTCTGTCTTTACATGTGTGTATGATTCAGGTGTCATGAGTAAAGAGGGCAAAGTCACGGACAATCGCAATCTCTGCTGCATGATAAGTTGCCTTAACCTATATTGCAATTCGAAACAACTTCTTTCAGAAATTCCTGATGTTTGTCTTGCAAACACTGTTACACAATCAGTGTAAGCAGGTCCTCAACATACGATGCATCGCCTGGATGATTGGGGGGCTGCAATTCTTTCGCACTTGAATTCAAACAGATAGATGTAATCGCAAATCTTCACCTGTCAGTCGATTCGTCCAGTGTATGTATGCACTTCACACTGAGCGAATTTACCCCGTAGCATAAAGGTAAAATAGATCGCTCCTCTTCGCCATAGGCACTGAAGTGATATCCATCATAGCATTCCTGCCATTTATGCATGCATTCCTCTATCGTCATGTTCCGGCGATTGGCCGTTCACTCGACTTCAGGCGAAAAATACTGTTGTATCTTCTTTTGGGTGATACCTCATATTGCGGTATCATCTTTATGCAGAGAGATACCATTCAGCTGATTTTGTTCGTTGACAATACCCACCGTATGGAATGATGTCACCCCTGTCATGAAGACGAACGCAATATATCTGTCTTAGCTTTTCAGCAGATTAAAAGCTTTGGCAAACCGCTTTGTTGTGCTTATGCAACACAGGATGCCTAACAGCCTCAAGGAGCGGTTGATCAAATACATCTACAAGAACAACGCATCCTACGCGTTCCAGCAATGTTTGAAATCTTTCTGCCAGTGCCCCGTCGACTCTTTCTTCACATAGAACTGCCCCTTTCTCTGCTCCTCATCCTGAAGGATGGGAACCTTGATCCTATAAGGAGCATCAGTTTCCCATCCACCACCCACATTGTACCATTATTCCGGCCGTATTGCACAGCCAAACCAAATACGCATTCCCGGAAAACACAACCGTTCAACATGCGCTGAAAGTTTTTATAACAACACTTAATCGTTTAAGTCATATGAAAAGTCCCCGCTTTCGCGGGGATCTCTTCATTCAGTCTTCGAACTCGAAGCTGTCTTCATCATCGAATTCAAAATCTTCGTCAAGCGCTTCTTCGTCTTCCTCCACAGGCTCCGAATCCTCGCCAAAATAGCTCTCCAGAATTGCCTGCGTCCAGGTGACATGGGCCGTGATGTAGTAGTTCTGTAGCTGGGCGTTGTAGAAGTCGAAATAGATGTTCGAGTAGATCGGGATGGTCGGGAGCACCTCGTTGTATCTCTCCTGGAAGGAGATCCACTTGGCAACATACTCGTACACATCCAATGGATCTGTCTTGCGCATGTTGACAGCCAGCTCATAGAGCATCTCATCATCCGAATAGGTGTTGTTCCAGATCAGATGATCGGCTGTGTCATCCGTAGAGTACGTAATGCTCGGGTCCACGATAACATGGAAGTTTGTGGCCAGATAGATCATGTCGGTGGTGCGCTCTTCCTCGCGGTAGTACCGCTTAAGGAGCAGCTCCATATCCTCTGGGATCAGCGTTACCTTGATGCCTACCTCAGCCAGGTTATCCAGCCAGTTCTCATCCAAGGTGTCCACGATGTGATTGCCCCGCGGATACAGCATCGTGAGATCCAGGGCCACCAGCTCATCGTCGATCATCTTGCAGCGGACATCGTCAATGCCCGGTCGATAGGGCTCGCCGTCCCGGTTCAGTGTCCACTTGGCATAATCCAGAAGCGCATTCGCCTTGGCAATACCGACCTTTTCGGTACGGTCAGGATCCTTCTCCAGATCGTATACGTTGTAGTTCTCCAGCTGATCGATCGTCAAGGTTTCCCACGCAGCTACCAGCTTGTCATACTCTTCATCTGTGGTGGCGTACATGTTCTTGTGCTTGGCGCGCTCTTCCAGCTCCTCGTCGGTGTAGACCACGTCGTTTTCGAAGTTGATCGGGTACTCCAGTTGGCCTGTGCAGATCAGGTACTCCCACTGCTCAATGCCATAGTAGCCGTTTACCACCTGACCAAAGCCCGAAGTGTAATCGGTGGTGAGCTGATCTCTGTCCATGCACCAGGCCAGCGCCTGACGCACTTCCTTGTCGTGCACGGTCGGATTCTCATAGGTGAAGGTCAGGAAAGCAAGGCCGATGCGGGGATAGTT
>JAFUZB010000367.1 GCA_017476845.1 Clostridia bacterium | reverse complement strand
GCGTAAAGTACCAAGCATGAAACAAAGTTATAACAATGAATCAACCATCCGAAGAAAAAGAATGCCGCATCCGCTAAGCTAATTGGTCATTCCTGGATGATCCGAAGGCTTAGATGGTTATCGTTTGGGGTAAGGGGAAGTCTGCCCTTTTGACGGTCAAAGTGCTCCGTACTGCTTCATTATGCTCAACTTGTCATTACCATTGTCGCGGTATTGGCGACTTTGCAACACCCCTGGTTTTTCAGGACTCCCCTTGCACCGTTAGATGCATGCGGCTGTTGTGAAACCCGGAGACGGCGGAACTCCTAAGGCAACTGGCGAAGGCCATGGACCAGCAAAACCGAGTATCGAACAGGAAATGGCAGGTCGAGCTCAAAGCAGGCCTGCCTTTCGTTGTTGCAACGGACATTTGTCCATTAAACCTGGCATGCAGAAATCAGATTGACATATCCATATTTTTGCAGTAGTGTACTCATGAGTTGTCAACTCACGAGTTCACATAACACGATAATCGGAGGATGCCATGTTTCTCTGTAGAGACCAGGAACTAAAAAAGCTGTCAAGGCGCTACCAAAAGAACGGACTGGAGTGCATTGTCATATATGGCCGGAGAAGGGTTGGAAAGACCGCACTGATCAATGAATTCACGAAAGATAAGCCGACGATCTATTTTCCGGCTTTGAACAGTAACGCACAGGGGAATCTTCAGGCCCTTTCAAAGGCGATCCATGCATATCTTCATCCCGGCGCTGAAGAGGCTCCGGTATATGGGTCATTTGACGCGGCATTTTCTGAAATATCACGAATTGCACACGAATCAGAGCGAGTTGTGTTTGTCATTGATGAGTTTCCTTTTCTTGCAAAGGCGGACGAATCGATTCCGTCGAGACTGCAGCACCTTATAGACCATGATTGGGCGGATACAAAGCTGTTTTTGATCCTTTGCGGATCTTCGATGAGCTTTATGGAAAAAGAAGTGCTCAGTGAGAAAAGTCCTTTGTTCGGCAGAAGGACCGCACAGTTCAGAATCGAGCCTCTTTCTTATCTGGATACCGCCCGCTTCCATCCGGAATTATCAGATCAGGATAATGCCCTGATCTATGGCATCACCGGAGGAGTTCCGCATTACATCAATAAGCTGGACGTCACCAGCACGATAAAGGATGCTTTGCTGGAGAACCTGTTTGACACATCCGCATATCTGTTTGAAGAGCCGGAAAACCTTCTGAAGCAGGAGCTTCGGGAACCAGCCCTGTATAATGCCATCATCACTGCCATTGCAAATGGCGCAAGCCGCCAGGTTGAGATTGCAGATAAAGCTGGAATGGATCGCACCGCGTGTCTCAAATATATGAAGGTTCTTCAGGAACTTGGCATTATTAAAAAGATCGAACCTGTTGTCGATAAATCCCAGAAAAAAGTATTCTATCGCATCGCAGACCATTTTTTCGGGTTCTGGTATCGTTTTGTTCCCGGAAATATGATGGCCATCAGCTCAGGAAATGTACAGAAAACCTATGACGCTGCGGTCGGCTCTTATTTGTCAAATTACATGGGGCTGGTTTTCGAAGATATCTGTACCCAGTATCTCCTGATGCATCCGGATCTGCTTCCCTTCCCGATCTCTGATATAGGGGAATGGTGGGGTGCCCATCCTGTGAAAAAGAAAGAAATACAGCTTGATATTGTTGCACTTGCAGCGAAGGCTGATAATACCAGAACAGGAAGACAATTCATTATCGGATCCTGTAAATACAAGAATGAGCTAATCGGTACGGATGAACTCGATCTGATCCGCGATTATGCATCTGTATTTACCAATGGAAATGATACCTGCACTTACTATATCTTCTCAAAATCCGGGTTTACAAAAGGGCTGAAGGAAGCAGAAGCTGCAGGTGAAGTGAAGCTTATCACCCTGTCAGACCTTTATGCAGAGTGATATGTATCCTGCTGATTACAGGATCAAATACTCTGGCAGAGGGAGTGCAGCATATCACCACCCGCCATGCTTAGAAAAATCCAAAATTCATCTAACCGGACATCATGAATTCTATCCGTTTCAGACGAACTTACACGGACTTGTAAGGAACCGGATGATACATATCTGCCGCCTCGCTTCTAAGCGACAGACCGTGGGTTCGAATCCCGCCGGGATCACAAAATAGCCTACCAGATTCAACCAATTGCCAACAAAGGCAATCGTGAAGCTGGTAGGATTTTTCTTTATCCGGGCGTCGCTGAACGCATAAATCTGCCAACGAAGAATTTCGTTTTCGTCCGTTCAAAAAAGGCGCGCAGCATATCCATATTCAGTGTTTTGGAAATTATCATTTGTTTGACTTGTATGTGGCACAATAATGACGACGCTGTGTCATTGGTTTGACGAATCGTTCTCCTTATTTTAACTTTTATCTTTCATTTGAAAAGATAAAGATAAGATTCTACTTTCGACTTTGCAAGCGAACGGCCTACTACCGAAAATCAAATCAGGTCTAAGGACAGGCGTCATTATGAGGACATTCTTGTAGAGCTACTATATCCGAGCTATATGGTTTCACTCTATGATGTCAATTGGAAAAAACGGAACGACGACCGACATGCTCCCGCGCAAGCTTATTCAGTTCTCGCAACAGGCATGATATTCGCAAGCGATTTTCAGATCGTTGGATTCATATCACCGATCTGAAAACCGCTACCCTTGTCTGCTGATCTATTCACGACTTAATATAAGAAAAAAATATTATATTTGAAACGCGTATATATGTGTAGTAGATGTTACAGAATCGTTACGATTTTTTGAAATTGGTGATCAAAAACGTCATTTCGCAAAACCAGATGATGGGAATATGGACTGCCAGGGTAAGCAAAGCATGATCCCCACCAGGTTACCACCAATTTGCAGCGAATGCATTTTAAACGTCAAAAACATGCCGAATTCGCAATCATCGAACTTGAATATTATTCTATTATAGCTCTATGGATACTTAAATTTTAGGACAACAAGGCCGCGACAATACCCTAAGGTCTTGATGTCTCTACGCCCAAACGTAAAGCATAAAAATGGCTCTGCGAAATCCGTTGGGCAGAGATGCTTCCCGACGACACTTGCCGTTCCTAAAAATGTCTATTATCGCAAAGAATGTTCCAAAAAGTGGGACATATTTACAAATTACGTTCCAAAAAATGTTGAGATGGCACCCCGAGGATGCATTGCTCCGGGAAACCATTCAGTGTGCAAGCTGCTTTTAATGATTCTGCAGGCTTGGTGCACGAGAAAAAAGCACCTTGACAAAGAGAGGAACGGATTCGTATAATGGCTAATGGTATTAGCTAAACTATTTCGCAATAGGATGTGAACCGATGCCGAAGGACAAGACCGCGACACATGAGCGACTCATTCCCATTGTCAAACAGGAATTTCTGGAATACGGATACGAAAAGGCCTCGGTGAACCGTATTGCTGCACATGCCGGGATGAGCGCAGCAGGGCTATATCGGCATTATAGGGACAAGGAAGACATGTTTGCTTCTTTGGTCGAAGGAACAATCGCGGAGTATGATCACATCTGTGAGACCTGGCAGGACGGCACAGTACAAAATCCGGAGGAATATGATCCGTTTGGTGCAGCGTGGATTGGGCAGATGCTCGATTTCCTGTATGCCCATTTCGACGCGCTCAAGCTGCTCATCTGTTGCTCCGCAGGATCAGACTATGAGGATTTTGAGGAACGTTTGATTGAACGAGAGGTAAGTTCTTCGAAGGCCTTTGCCGATGCAATCAGGCAGAAGGGCGGTATCCCGGTAACACTGACAGAAGAACAGTGGCACCTGATGGCAACACTCTATATCCGGGCCGTGACGGAGATTATCCGGCATGATATGACGCGAGCCCATGCGGAAGCACACATTGACTTCCTGCGTGATTTCCTCTATCCCGGGATGAAGAAGCTTTTTGGACTGTAGGTCCGACCTAATTATGGACAACAATGAAGTACGCTTCGGCGTACTTTCTGTTGTATATGGGGTTAGCTAAAACTAACCTAAATCATTCGCTAAAGGAGTATGGGAACATGGAAGACAAATGGAACGGAAGAAATGCCCTGTGGATGGTACTGTATCTGGCACTGTACATGGCGGGAACCGCCATCACTTGCTTTGCTGGGGCAATTCACCCCATCGTGTTTGTGGGGTATCAGATCATTGCAGGTATTCTGCTGGCAGGGGTATGCATCGCCGCATTCCGTCGGATCAAGGCACCGGGGGTAGCGGCGATCTTCTCCCTTGGTGTCATTCTGATCTACATCCTGATGGGTGACGCGAGTGCATGGCATTGCCTGCCGCTGGTCATCCTCGGCGCACTCGCGGAAATCACCAGAGTGGCCTGCAAGTACAATTGGAGAGGTGATCTCATTGCAACCGTGATCATGACCTTCTCCACGTTTGGTCTGTACGGTCAGATCTGGTTCAACCGCGTTTACACCTACGAGTGCGCGATTGAGGAAATGGCAGACGGCTATGCGGATAAGTTGATGTCATGCAGTCCGGCTTGGGCGTTTCCTGTGGTGCTGATTGTGGGCATTGCAGTTTCTGTTTTGGTGGCCAACCTGACTGCGAAACTGTTCAAATTGCAGAAAGACTGATTCATCTGTTCAAAATAGCGGATCCGCCTCGGCGAACTGTGTAATTTGCTCATTCACCGAGGAGGATGTCTCAAGCTTTCTTCCATACAGCCATTCGGGATAATCCTCGGTGAATAGAATGTGTATTTTTATCTGTTCACCGAGGATTATCCTTTGCTTTATGTGCCTCTTGCCAGCGATGCTGCGAAGGCAAAGCGTGCGCTGCATACATTGCCGCTGTGACTTATGTGCAGTTCTCAAAGGCCCGGTGACACTTGCCCAAACGAAGCGATGGTGGACACCGATCCACTGGAACGTATGTCAATCTTGGCGGAACGTGTCTTTCGTGGATTCTTTGTACCCGATATGGTGGATGGGCATTATCGCAGGAACAGATCGTCCAACGTAATGACGTGCACAAAATCACTGAAATACTCAGTTTTCCGGAGCCCAAAGGTTGTGATCAACGTATTATGAACGGTTGCCTTTTTGGCTATGTGTTCATGCAGCAGTCGTTTTCTTCTTTCCAGGACAAAATGATAGTCCTTGTTTACTGTGAACTCCTCGCTGTAGAACTTCATCTCACACATGTGGACGACATTGTCTTTCCTTTCGATGATCAAATCGATCTGTGTTCCTTCAGTCTCTGCGTTTCCTCGCTTTGACCAAAGCGATTCGCTTGCGCTGACACCGCTGATCCCCAATCAGGCTTTGATCTGCCGGATATGGTTGAAGCATACGTTTTCAAATGCAATTCCTTTCCAGCTGATGACCGACGGAGAGTCTGCCAGGTTATCCCAATCGGAAACCTTTTTTCCGGACTGACGGTCCACAAATCTCAGATAGAATAAGCAGAAAGGATCAATCAGCTTATAGAAGCTTTCTCTTCTTCCGTTGCCGAAGGAGTCATACTTTATGATAAAGGTTCCGTCAATGAGGGCGCTGAGATATTTCCCGATATCCCCGCCATCGGGAAGGCCGGTTGCCCTCAAAAGCTCTGATCTTGTAAGCCCTCTGTTACGGGTATGAAGTGCGCGCACGATGGATTGCATCACGCCGGGATTGGAAAACAAGGAGGAGAACATCAGATCAAATTCATTGCAGAGGGGAGCACCGGCGTCAAAGAAGATGGATTGAATATTCTGGCTGAGGCTTTTCTCTCTTGCAAAATAGTTTAGATAGTAAGGAATTCCGCCAACCATCATGTAGGCTTGGGCCATATCATAGCGGGACATCTCGATCCCTTTTGAACGGAGGAACAGCTCGCATTCATGCAGACTGAAGGGGAGAAGGTTGATTTCACAGGTAACTCTCCCATACAGACCACCATGGTTGTTGATCAGCTTATTCAAGATCCGGGAGCTGGAGCTGCCACAGACCACCACCATGATATGATGACGATGGCATGCCCAACCATTCCAAAACGCTTCAAATCCAGTCATAAAGCCGGATTTTGGCGTATCCAACCATTGAATCTCATCTAGAAAAACCAGACCAAAAAAAATGAGCGTAATTCATTTGCGGAGGTCTGCTTTACTCTTTTAGTTTCTTGGCGTTTTCTTCTTTTGCTTCTTCAAGGGTGACGGTCTGAGGCAGGATACCGGTCAGAGATTCAGTAATGGGCGTCGTGTCTTTATCCTGACATTCAGTATCTGTGATGGCTTCTGCGGCATCTTCTTCTTTGATATCAGACTCATCATGAGAGGAGATCGATTCAAGGTGCTCAGTCATGAGCTTGTATATCCGGTCAATGTCAGCAAAGAAGAGATGAATGCCTCTTTTATGTAGACGCAGATTGTTGTTCAGGTTTTCAATGATCAGCTTGGCAGTACCGGTGTGTAATGTCAGAGGCTTTCCCTGGCTGGTGTGGATATGGTCAAAGTAGTCGGAGGTGGTCGGGAACGCATTCTGAATCAGGAAGGCGGCATCTTTTCCGTCGCATTTACCGAGTACAATCTTGGTGCACCGACCATAACGTTCCACCTGCTTCTGGTAAATGCTCTGGAACTTTGAATAGCGGGAGGATACAGGAACCATCCAGAAGATGTCAGCGTTTGTGGAGTCTTTTATGGCGAGAAAATGAGGGCGGTAGCCGCCGTTCTCATAATTCGACATAAGTGTTCCCTCAGAAACAAGAGAGAAGAAGTCGTCGTTGATATGATAAAAATAGCCTTCTGAAATCAGCATAATGTATCACCCATGAAAGAACCCCACCTCCGCAGAGGGAGATGGGGTCAACATTTTCGTACCGAATAATTTGTTCCTCGCACCATCGGTAAGCGAGAACATTTTCGCATCGAATAACTTATATCCCGCACCATCGATAAGCGGAAACATTTTCAAAGCAGTGAGGCTTGCGCCTCGCGGGGAAATTCCCCGCCGCTCGGTGGACCCGGGTCTTTCGACCAGCCCAAATCAGTGCAAGCACTGATTTTTTTATCGTACAGCAAAGTGCCGATTTTGTCAAGATGGCGAAAACCGTACACAGCCTTTTCCGTTCATCCTGACAATCATATTATACGCAAAAACTGCGGAAAATCCATCAATCTGATGTGAATAAACCGTAAAAATTTCTGAAGGAAGACCTCAACCGTCTGGGAGAGCATTAAGAGCAATACCGCGAATACCTGGGAGAATGTCAAAACCAAGGCGACAACGGTGGCGGAAAACATCCGATCCTCCGTTGGAACCGCCTGGGACAATATGAAAACCAAGCTCTCCACGACCATGGAGAACATCAAGACCTCTGCCACGAATGCCTGGACGAATATGAAGACCAGCATCGGGAATACTGTCGATAACCTCTCTGCGTTCACCTACATGTCGATGGGGTCAGCCCCTGAAAAAAGTACAGACCCGTATTTTTCCCTGTTCCTTTTCTTTTTCCATCAGCAGGTCTTCCAGTAAATAGAAGGCTTCCAGCCAGGATTTGGGCTTCTCTCTCCCCTGCAGGCCCTGCATCTGTAGCGACCTGTAAAAATGTGCCAGCTGGTTTTGAAGCCTTCCACTGCTGGGGGAGGTGTGATTCTCTTCCAGAGGAGATAAACCGACGTGACGAAAAGTCGTCCTGCCTGAGAAGACTTCATCTACAAGATGGGTTTTTCCAACGCGCATTCTGCCATAGATTGCCACCAGTTCAGCAGAATCGGCATCGTACAGTTCGTTCAGCTTTGAGATCTCTTTTTCTCTGCCAATCAACATTTGTCTTCTCCTCAAACAAAAGATAATCCTCTGTGAGTTGCACTTTTTGCTCATTCACCGAGGATTATGCCGATGTTCATGCTTTTTTTCAACGGGACGTCAAAGATAATCCTCGGTGAATAGATATTTTTATCATTTCACCGAGGATTATCTTGTTGCTGTATGCGCTTCTCTTGCCAACGATACGAAGGCAAAGCGTGTGGTTGCAAAGAGTAGGCGGGACGTTTGTACAGCGGCAGGGCACATGAAAGCATGACATACACATTGAGAAAATTGATGACCAAACATCAAAATGGCGTATTAGACAAGGCCTATAAGAATTGATATCGTATGCACATCACATTGAAAGGAGGGCACGAGACATGACAAGGGACGAGATTCGCATACAGGTATGGCCCGCGGCCCGATGTACGCGTCACAACAGCGCGGATCGAATGTGAGGAAGAGGCAAAGAACAAAGAATACAGAAAACACAAAATAAGGAAATAAGGAGGAAGGGCGCGATATGCGGCGTCCTATAGGAATCAGGATGAAAGTTATTGCGATCATCCTGGCACTTACACTGGTACTTGGCCTGGCGGCTGCAACAGCTGAAGGCGCGGACAAAAAGATCGTGGTGGGCGTGAATCCCGTTCCCCACGCGGACATTCTGGACAATGCGGTCAAGGCTGTGCTGGCTGAGGCCGGCTGGGAGCTGGAGGTTGTGGTGTTCCAGGATTATGTGCTTCCGAACACATCCCTGGAGGAAGGGGAACTGGACGCCAACTATTTCCAGACCCTGGGCTATATGAACGGTCAGAATGAACAGAACGGCCTGCACCTGGCGGCGGTTGCCGGCGTGCACATTGAGCCGATGGGTATCTATTCCCAGAAGTATGCTTCTCTGGAAGAGCTGCCTGACGGCGCTGAAATCGGTATTGCCAACGATCCGGAGAACACCGAGCGCGGCCTGAATCTGCTGGTGCAAAAGGGACTGCTGAACTCTGTGGGCGGATATGGCACTGATCCTAACGTCACCGCTGAGTCCCTGGTGAACGACAAGGAAGCCAATCCGCACGGATACAAGATCACCACACTGGAAGCTGCAAGCCTGCCGCTGGCTCTGCCGGACCTGGCAGCCGCGACCATCAACGGCAATTATGCTTTGGGCGCAGACCTGCCCAGCACCTACCCGGCCCTGGCGATCGAGGAGTTTGACGAGGTGACCAGCATCCGCCGCACGAACTTCATCGTGGTCCTGCAGGGGAACGAAGAAAGTGAAAAAACACAGGCTCTGGTGGCAGCGATCAAGTCCGATGCCATGAAGGAGTACATTGAGAACACCTACAAGGGATCCGTCATTCCGTCCTTCATCGATCCGGAATAAGCGATGATTGAAATTCGAGAACTAAAGAAATCCTTTCAGGGCCTGGAGGTCCTGAAAGGTATTTCTCTGTCTATACAGGATGGAGAAATCTACGGAATCATCGGGCAAAGCGGTGCGGGAAAATCCACACTTCTGCGCTGCGTGAACGGACTTGAGGCTTATGATTCCGGCGACCTGATTGTGGACGGTGTGCGGGTGGATGTGCGGGAGAAGGCCTCGCTGCGCGAGCTTCAGAAACGCATGGGCATGATTTTCCAGAGCTTCAACCTGCTGGAGCGGTTGGATGTCTATCAAAATGTGGCGCTGCCGCTGAAATTCTGGGGCATCAACCCCCGCAGCCCGGAGAGCAGGCGCAAGATTGAAGATCTGATTCGCCTGGTGGGTCTGGAGGATAAGATCCATGCCAGGCCGCGAGAACTTTCCGGTGGGCAGAAGCAGCGTGTAGCCATTGCCCGTGCCCTGGTACTGGATCCGCAGTTTTTGCTGTGCGATGAAGCAACCAGCGCGCTGGATCCCGAGATTACGAAAGGTATTCTCGCGCTATTGCAGAAGATCAACCGGGAACTGGGAATCACCATTGTGGTGGTGACGCACCAGATGGAGGTAGTAAAGCAGATCTGCAACCGCATCGCCTTCCTCAGCAATGGGAAGGTGCTCTCCGAAGGGAAACCGGAGGAGTTGTTTGTCATGCCGACACAGGAGGAGATCCGCCAGTTCCTGCGGGATGGCAGCAGCCTCCTGCCCAAAAGTGGCGTGAACGTGCAGTTGTACTTCTTCGATGAGACCTCCGAGGAGCCGATTGTGACAGAGATGGCCCGGAGGTTGGGAAAGAATTTCAATATTGTATGGGCGAAGTTGGAGGACTTCCGGGAAAATGTATACGGAAGCCTGGTGCTGAACATCCAGGAAGCTGATGTACAGGAGGTCGGCGCATTTTTGGACCAGAACCACATACACTGGGAGGTGCTTCCCTGATGGGCATATTAACGACATCATCCATGACTTCAGTGATTCTAAACGCTTTTCAGCAAACCCTGTATATGGTTTTCTGGTCTACGCTTCTGTCGGTTATCATAGGGTTGATCCCGGCGGTGATCCTGACCCTCACGGCCCCGGACGGCCTTCGGCCCTGTCGCCCGGTGTATGAGACACTGGGCTTTATCATTAATGTATTTCGCAGCTTTCCGTTCATCATTCTGCTTGTGCTTGTGATCCCGTTTACACGGCTTATGGTGGGAAAAGCCATCGGCACAACAGCGTCTATTGTGCCGCTGACGCTCTCCGCCATTCCGTTTATTGCCCGTATCATGGAAAACGCTCTGCGTGAAACAAATCCCGGAGTGATTGAGGCGGCGAAATCCTTTGGCGCGACCAATTTCCAGATCCTGGTGCATGTGTACCTGAAAGAGTCGGTGCCAAGGCTGCTCAACGGAATCATTCTCCTGATCATTTCGCTCGTTGGCTATTCGGCCATGGCCGGTACGGTTGGCGGCGGCGGAATCGGAGATATCGCCATTCGATTTGGATATCAGCAGTATAAGACGGATTATCTCGTGGTGTGTTCGGTGATTCTCATCGTGTTTGTGCAGGTGATTCAGATGATCGGCAACCACCTCTACAAGCGGCTTTCCTGAGGAAACGGAAGGGTCGACGGGCACTTGGTATCCCTTACTACAGCACAGAGAAGGAGTATCCTGAATGTCAGAGAAACTTTCCACCATTTTGGCCCATGCGGGAGATTGGAAGCAGACCAAAAAGCTGAATGCGCTGCGCGAATCACCGGAGGTGCTGCCGGTCTATATGACCAGTGTGTTTGCCTTTGACGACACCCAGAGTGTGGACGATGTATATGAAGGGGTAGAGGACGGCTATATCTATTCCCGGATGCGTCACCCCAACAATGACGCTGTGGCAGAGGTGCTGGCCGCTGCGGACGGCGCCGAGGAGGGACTGGTATTTTCCTCCGGCATGTCGGCCATTCTGCTGAGTATTCTGGCGGTGATCCGAAGCGGGGATCATGTGGTATCCTCACCGGTCCTTTATGGCGGTGTGCGTGATTTCCTGGAGAATGAGCTTCCCCGATTTGGCGTGGAGGTCAGCTTTGTGGATTTCGGCGATCCCCATGTAGTCGCTCAGGCAGTGCGTCCGAACACCAAAGTGCTGTATACGGAGACGATCAGCAATCCGCTCATGGCGGTTCCGGACCTGGAGGCGATCTCCGCCATCGCCCATGCGCATGGGGCGCAGCTTTTCGTGGACAATACATTCGCTTCCCCTGTGGTGGCACAGCCGCTTCGCTACGGTGCGGACCTGGTGCTGTACAGTGCCACCAAATATCTCGGCGGACACAGCGACCTGGTGGGCGGCGCGGCAGTGGGCAGCAAGGACCTGATCGGCCTGGTCCGCAAAAAGCTTACGCTGTATGGCGCAACGCTGGGAGCGGCTGAGAGCTGGCTGCTTGCGCGAAGCCTTCGCACATTGGAGCTAAGGGTGACAAGACAGTCTGAGACAGCACTACGGGTGGCGAAGGCGCTGGAGGCACATCCGGCTGTGGAACGCGTCTATTATCCGGGGCTGCCGTCCAATGCCGACCATGCGATTGCTGAGCGGCTATTTCGCGAAGGGCGTTACGGCGGTATGCTGGGCGTAGAATTGCGGGGCGGCGAGGAAGCTGCCGTGCATGCTATTGACCATCTTGGGTTCATCAAATATGTGCCTAGCCTTGCGGGCACGGCAACCTCTGTGTCCTATCCGGCTCGTACCTCTCACCGTGCCTTTACGCCGGAGGCGCTGCGCGAAGCCGGCATTTCGCGGGGGCTGCTGCGTTTTTCCATTGGACTGGAGGATGCGGACGAAATCATTGCCCAGATTACACAGGCACTGGAAAAGGATGCTTGATGGGTGCGCATAGGAAGGAAGTGAAACCATGTCCGTCACCACACAGCAGGATTCGCAGCTCAAACAGAAGATCAAGCGTAAGGCGCTGAGTCTGGGGGCGAATCTGGTGGGTTTTGCGGGCGTAGAGCGCTGGAGCGAACAACAGCTGACAGCGCCGGAGTTTTACCCGCAGTCGATATGGCCCTGGGCGAAGACCGTCATTGTGATGGCGGTTCAGATTTACCCCTCCATGCTGGAAACCACACCGTCTGTGGTCTATTCGGAACTGTATAACACCACCAATCGGTATCTGGATGAAATGGCCTATCGGATTGCCAACCAACTCAATCAGCTGGGATATCGGGCACACTTCTTCCCGCGTGACTGCTACGGCGACATATCGGTGTTGGTCAAGAAGCCGGCGGCTGCCTTCTCCCATGTAGTGGCGGGCGTCTATGCGGGGCTGGGGAATATCGGGATGAATCATACGCTGCTGACGAAGCAATACGGCCCACGGGTTCGACTGGTCAGTGTCATTACCGATGCCGTGCTGCCGCCGGATCCCATGCTGGATAAGCCGCTGTGTATCCGATGCAGACAGTGTGTGCGTCAGTGCCCTGTGCAGGCTTTCAGCCCCAGAGAGGATCGAATTGCCGCGGACATGGATAAGCACGCTTGTGCGCTTTACCACCAGCAGCTCAAAAATGAGTACCGCTATCCCTGCGGACGCTGTACGGCTGTATGCCCCGTTGGGGAGGACAAGAAACGCTACCAAGGGCATTCCGTGTCCGAGGAAGGCATTACCCATGTACAAAGCTTTGGATCCAAGAACGCGATTGTGGAGTGAAAAGCTCTTTGGCAGATGGGACAGTTCAGATGACTGAGGACAATCTCCCGCGTATGGATAATGCGGATGACTGAAGCACGGGAGCTTCAGATAGCAACAAAGCGGATCGGTCAAGAAACACGGTAAGATCGTGTGCTCGATCGGTCCGCACTGTTGCTTTATGCCTTGACTTACGGAAATCAGTCATGCCCTCATCATGCGGCGCATGGTGTGCACCGAAACGTAGGATAACGGGAACTTGAATGATACATAAAGGGCGTCAGCCAGTATGGCGTGATGCGGCAGGAAGAATCCCATGAGGGGAACCATCCGTCTGATGGAAGTCAGGCACCATAGGAGATAAGCAAGATTTCCATTCATATGGACTTAATCGATTAAGTCCAATGCCTTTGCGATATGACCTGACACGTGCAATGAGGAAACACTGAAATCACCTGGAGGGAAGGAAGATTTCGACAAACTCCGCATAGACGTATCTTTCGTTGCTATGGATATCGCTTGCGTTTCTTTGACAGAATCGGAGAACGAAAACGGTCCGGAAGCCTTGTGAATGAAGGCTTGTGGACCGTTTTTTCAGGTGTGAAAATTGTAGTATTGAAGGGTTGTTCGCGTACTTGCCCAGAGAGGACATCTTCACTTTCCACTGCGGATATGGTGAGGTGCGGCACATCATCAATGGGTCGAGCGCGAGGACGAGCAGATGCTGTCAATCCATGAAAGCACCATGCCCTGAACATGCGCTTTCCTGTGGGATGATCCCATACTGACTCAAGGGAAAGCAGGAAAGCAAATCCGCCAAAATCTTGTTTTTATATCGATTTTGGCGGATTTGTAAATCGATAAAGATGCAATTGTGACAACAAAAGCATTGAAATATAAAGATTTTATTGACAGAAACGGTGGCAAAAGCTACAATGAATTTCGCCAAAACGATCAAAAAAACAGGATTTTGGCGAAAGCTATGACTGGAGGCGATCAGAATGAATCTGGTTGCACGATCAGAGGAGCTCAGGCTGCTGAATCATGCGATGGAAAAGAAAGAATCACAGTTTATTGCCATCTATGGTCGCAGGCGAGTCGGAAAAACCTACCTGGTTCGGGAGGCGTTTGAGGGCAAATTCTTCTTTACGCATACCGGCTTTTACAATTGCCCCAAAGAGTATCAGTTGAACGCCTTTTACAATACGCTGAGAAAAACGGGCTTGTCTGGCGATTACCATGTACCCGAAAATTGGATAGAGGCGTTTGATCTGCTGGAAAGGCTGCTGCAGCAGAATCCTTCAGATCAGAAGAAGGTTATTTTCCTGGATGAAATCTCATGGATGGATACGATACAGAGTGATTTTATTTCTGCACTGGAGCATTTCTGGAATGCTTATGCGTCGGCCAGAAAAGATATCGTTCTCATCATCTGCAGTTCCGCTACGACATGGGTCATAGATCATGTCATTCACAGCAAAGGAGGCTTCCACAATCGGTTAACGCTGAGCATTCACCTTCAGCCTTTTACGCTGGCAGAAGTAGAAGCATACACCCGTTTTCTGGGCGTTCCTCTTACCCGAATGCAGATGCTTGAAGGGTATATGGCACTGGGCGGCATTCCGTATTACTGGAGCCACATAGAAAAAGGCATGTCCATTGAGCAGTATATCGATTTTTTGTTCTTCAGAAAGGGTGCTTTGCTTCGGGACGAGTTTGACTATTTGTTCCAGGCGCTGTTTCGTAAGCCGGACGCCTATATTAGTATCATCCAAGCGCTCGCAACCAGAAAGAAGGGGTTGACTCGCGGAGAAATCTTGGAAGCCACAGGTCTGCCAAGCTCAGGGGACACATCGAAAAAGCTGATGGAGCTGGAGAATTGTGACATGATTCGAATTTATACTGCTTTCGGTGAAAGGAAGGGAACGCTGTATCAGCTGACTGACCCGTTTATTCTGTTTTACTATCACTTTATGGAACATCGATCCATGGATCCGCATTTCTGGATGCATCAGGCCAATACCCCGGTGACAAACACATGGAAGGGATTGGCGTTTGAAATGGTTTGTTTGCTTCATGTACAGGAGATCAAGCAGAAACTGGGTATCGGATCTGTACGGACGGATGTATTCTCCTTTACGGTGAAAAAGGATCTGGAAAAGGGAATTCATGGCTCCCAGATTGATCTTGTGATAAAGCGTGCGGATAAGGTAACGAACCTGATGGAGATGAAATATGGCCAGGAGGAATATCTGATCACGAAATCCGACGATGACGCGATGCGACGCAGACGGGCGGATTATCAAAGAGCAATGAAATCGCGGGATGCGATTCATCTCACCATGGTTACACCCTATGGTGTGGTTCAGAATGCCTATGCCGGGAACCTGGATGGTGTATTGACAGCGGATGATCTGTTCAGTCATGATCGCTTTTGATGATATCGTGCTGGCGCACAGCTGCAGTAAAGCAGAGGGCTTGTAGGTGAAAGTCCGCTCTGTTCTTTCAGAAGGAAGGAACTGCAAGCTTTCTGTCGTATTTGAGCCGTGCTTAACTACAGAAAAAGGGAAGGTGCTACTATGGCAGAAAAGAGACTGGTGATCTTTACAGATATCGGCGATACCATTATCGATGAGGGAACCGAGGTGCGCGAGACGGGAGATGTCGTTGTCCGCGCAGACTGCATTCCCGGAGCCCGCGAAACCACGCTCCGGCTGTATGAGGCCGGTTATCCCATCGTTATGGTTGCGGACGGACTGGTGAAGTCATTCCATAACCTGATGGAGCTCAACGGGCTGGATCATGTATTTTCAGGTTGGGTGATCTCAGAGGCGGTCGGTGAAGACAAGCCGAGCCCCAAGATGTTTGCGGCGGCCATGGAGGTGCTGGGGCTCACGGAAAAGGATAAGCGCAGGATCATCATGATCGGCAACAATGTTGTGCGCGACATGCGCGGAGCCAGCCGCTTCGGCATCCGTTCGGTGCTCCTGGACTGGTCCTCCCGCAGGCCTTTTGATCCGGAAATCCCGGAGGATGTGCCGACCTACCGGATTCATACCCCCGAGGAGCTCTTTGATCTTGCAGAAAAGCTCAATGCGGAACTGGAGGCGGAGGACGCATGACAGATCTGGAGCTTGCCCTTCGGTATATGCCTATATTGCATTTTGATGCCCTGGAGCCGGTTGCGCTGCATACCACAGCATACACTGTCTTTCATACAGGTGCTCCCAGTGTCTCCTTCCCGGGGCGGAAGATCCCGGCCCTTGAAGGTGGCTGCACGATCGAGTATGCCTTCTTCTATCTGTATGATATCGAGCATATGTACGACCTGGAGCATGCCTGGATTATGCTGGACGCCCAGGGAGAGATCCGGGATGCCCAGGGGAGTTTTCATGGGAAATACCTGAACCTGCTGGTGCCGGAGATGGCGGGGTACCTGCCGCCTGAGAACGGGCACGTGCATGTCTTTGTCCAGCCGGGCAAGCATGCCATGCTGGCGACGCCGTGTATGACGATGCTCTTTCCCGGTTGGAAGCAGTGCTGCGAGGAAGCGGGCGGCCCGGTCCTGATCGGCAATCCTTTCAGTGCGCGCTTTTCCCCGACGGGAAAGGATCTGTTTGTGCCCACCGCGCAGGATGATGCCAACAGCATCCGGTTTTTGCATGAGGAACTGTCCTTTGTGCCGTCCATGGACTTCTCGCATACCGTAAAGCCGCAGGAAGTCATGACATGGCAGGAACTATATGATCTGATTCCCGGCTGGATTGCACAGGAGTGTGCACGTCTGCGGGAGAGATACGGGGAGGTTTGAGCATGGTTTTTGATCCTTTCTCCTACGGCGCCGCGGGCGACGGTGTGCGGGATGATACGGAAGCGATCCAGCAGGCGATTGATGCCGCCGCAGAAAATGGCGGGGGACGCGTGGTGCTGTCGTCGGGCAAAACCTATTTGACAAGAAGCCTTTTTCTGAAGAGCTTTGTCGAACTGCACCTGGAGAGCGGCAGTGTGCTCAAGGCACCGAGGGACCTGGAGGGATACTTCCGTCCGAATCAGCCGGGGACAGATGGAGCTGCCTCGCGTGTGGGGACGCCCGTGACGGGCAAGCCGTCCTATGTCTTTCTCTACGCCTATGGCGCGGAGCATGCCAGCGTGACCGGCCAGGGAACCATCGACGGCTCCGGCGATGCGTTTGTGCGCCGCGTATCACCCTGGTATGTGACGGGGGATTTCTATCCGCGCCCGACGCTTGCCTATTTTGAAAACTGCAAGCATATCACCTTCCGGAATACGGTGATGTGCAACGTTGCCTTCTGGACACTGCACCTGGGCGGATGCGAGGATGTGCTCATTGATGCCATCCGTATCCTCAATCCGTTGGACGTAGCCAACTCGGACGGCATCGATGTGGACCATTCCCGGCATGTGCGTATCCGGGACTGCCACATTACCTGCGCGGACGACTGCGTGTGCATGAAGAACACCCTGGGCAACCGGGAGTATCCGCATACCCGCGATGTGATTGTTTCGGGCTGCACCCTCATCTCAACGAGTGCCGCATTGAAGATCGGAACAGAGGGCGTCGACGACTTTGAGAATATCCTCTTCACGGACTGCACGATCGATGCGAGCAACCGCGGTCTCTCCATTCAGGTGCGGGACGCAGGCAATGTCCGCAATGTGGTGTTCAGTCAGATCACGGTGCGCACGCGCCGCTTTGCCGACAGCTGGTGGGGCTGTGCCGAGCCGATTGCGGTGACTGCGGTGGACAGAGCCGGGGATAATCCTGGCGGCGCCATTGAGAATGTGCGCTTCCTGCACATTGACTGCGAGGGTGAGAACGGTGCCCTCTTCTACGGGCTTCCCGGGCGCATCCGGAATATCCGCATGGAGGATGTCAGCATCCGCCTCAAGGAGGAGAGCCGCTGGCCGAAGCACCGGTATGACTTACGCCCCGGGGAAGGCATGGAGGTCGTGGAGCATCCGGGTGTCCCGATGCTCTCGCACGGTGTAGAGGACCTTGTGCTGAAGGATGTCCGACTGGTTGGGTTTGACGGCGAGGAAAAGAATCCTGAAGCGTTCTGAAAAGAAGGCCGAATGATAGCCCGGGCAGGTTTGCCCGGGCTTTTTCGCGCCAAGGAAGGCACGAAAAAAGCCTGCCCTGTAGTAGGGACAGGCACGATCTTCAGCCTTCCACAATGTGCTGGGTGAGACCGTCGATATAGATCGGTGTGAGTTCAGCCTGGATGAGCGGACGCGCATAGGCGAGGAACTCGGGCAGCATGTCGGTGCGCGCTTCGTTGATCCATTCGACCGGGATCTTCTTTTCAAAGTTGGCGACATCCCGGATGTCCACCAGACGTGTTGTGCACTGATAGGGATCATTGGAGACGCGGTGCAGGGCGACCATCTTCCCGGTCTCTCCCTCAAAGGCCGCCTTTGCGGCCGCGCCGCCCACCTGGTAGGCCTCGGTGATATCGGTGCGACTCGCCAGGTGACCGCCGCTGCGCTGCAAGTTGGACAGCTCCTCAGGGCGCGTGCGGGTAGGCAGATTGCGTGCCACGAGGTTGGAGAGATAGCGGGCGGTGCCGTTCAGGTTAATGTGTCCGAAAGCATCCCGGGTGCGGTGATCGTCCGACAGCTCGCAGACGAACCGGCCGTCGGGGAGCTTCACGCCCTCGGAGACCGCAATGACAACCGAGGCACGCTCCTTCTGCATCTTTTCCACCTTAGCCAGGAAGCGGTCGGTGTGGAAGGGGAGCTCGGGAAGACAGATGAGGTCGACGCCCTCACAGTCCTCGCCGCGGGCAAGGGCTGCCGCAGCGGTGAGCCAACCGGCATTGCGTCCCATGATCTCCACGATGGTGACGAAGTTGGTACCGTACACGGTCGCGTCGCGGATGATCTCCTTCATGGTCACACCGATATACTTGGCTGCCGAACCGTAGCCGGGCGTGTGGTCGGTGAGCATGAGGTCATTGTCAATGGTCTTGGGGACACCCATGAAACGGATGTCGGAGCCTGTCTTGGCACCGTAGGTGGCGAGCTTACAGATGGTATCCATGGAGTCGTTGCCGCCGATGTAGAAGAACCAGCCGATGTCCATCTCCCGGAGGATCGCGAAGAGCTTCTCAAAGACCTCGGGATCCTCCTCGGGGTCCGGCAGCTTATAGCGGCAGCTGCCCAGAAAGGACGAGGGTGTGCGCTTGAGCAGCTCAATGGCGAGGGCGCTGGAGAAACGGTCCGTGAGATCACAGTACTGTTTGTCCAGAAGGCCCTGGATTCCGTGGAGCATACCGTAGACGTGTGTGGCATCGCGCCGGAGGCTGGCCTGGATCACACCGGCAAGGCTTGCGTTGATGACCGAGGTTGGACCGCCGCTCTGACCGACAATAGCATTCTTTCCCATGATTATTCCCTCCGTCTTCCGTGTGTTGATTTATGGGCTTACTGATCTTCTGAAAACACGATCTCGGCTTCGCTCGCGAGCACATCCAGCCGCTCCAGCGTCTTTTGACTTACGAGCGCCACATGCAGGTCGTAGCCGATCTCCTCCGAGAGCGCGTCGCTTAGCGGCACGGGGCCGGCAGGCAAGTCGCGGGCGTACTGAAGGATGTGCACGCCCCCTGCACTCACAATCGGATCGCTGATCTCCCCGGGGGAGGCAAGCGACATGGCGGCATCCCGGAAGCTGTCATCCCATCTCACGGACAGGGCATGCACCGGATAGCCGGAGGCGAGAAGAACTTCCTCTGTAAGGTCTGTGTCTTCCCCGAAGCGCGCAATGAGCGCTTCAAAGTCTTCGCCCTCGGCAAGGCGGGATGTGATCTCCTCCAGGGTAGCTTTCACCGAGGCGAGCTTTTCCTCGTCGCTCTCTCCCTCCGCCCTCAGATAGATTTGTAATATGCCGCGGTAGCCCTCGGGGGTATAGTAGACGGTCTCGCCGTTTTCCAGGGCTGTCTCATAGGCCGGGATATCCTCCGCATAGCGCTGGGTATCGGTTTCCACACGGGACGCGTAGGCTGCCTCGATCTCCTCCTGCGTGACCTGCGTATCTGACAGGAGCCAGTCCTCGTAGCGCAAGCGGGCATACTCATCCCGGAAGACCTGCACATAGTTTTCACTGCTTACCCCCAGCCGCTGCGCATAGAGCAGGGCGTATTCGCGAAGGTCTGCATCCGATACGTCATTCAGCTCAAGCGTCTCTCGGATCATTTCTCCAACATCCAGGAGCGCGCTCTCATAGGCTGCCTCCCCGGCCTCCGTAAGCCACGCTTCGGTTTCCTCATCGAAGGTATAGAAGCCCTCCCTGACCATGTCCTGGCGAAGGAGCATATCCTCAATGGCGCTTTGCAGCGCCAGATCCTTGAGATAGGCCTCGGTAACGTCATCCAGAAGGCTTGGGTCGGTGACGCCATAGTCAGCGTGGAGCTTGTTAAGATACAGGTCAATGGTTTCTCCGCTTAGGGCCTCTCCGTTGACGGTGGCATAGGGGGCCTCGGCGCAGGCGAGGGAGAAAAGCATCAGTGCGAGCAGCAGGAGCAGGGAAAAACGGAAAGCGGGCATAGGCGGCCTCCTTGTGAAAGAAAAAGAACCGGGGCAGAAGGGAGAGTCCCTCTGCCCCGGAAAACTGAGAATTAGTAGTTCAGACCAAAGCCGGAGAAGTAGTAGTTGCCGTCAGCATCATAGTAGGCATAGCTGCCGCCGTTGACGTTGGCGAGGACGGCGGGATCGATGTACTGATCCTTGTCATAGCCGGGAACGTCGTTGGGGGAAGCGCAGATTTCAGCCACGGTGCCGTCGGACAGGGTTTCCTCGTGCAGGGCGACAACATCCTCGGAGGAGACCATGGTCATGGCCAGCTTGCCGGTGGGATGATATACGCCAGTGACCACATCCAGCTGAGCGTTCAGAGCGTTCATGATGCTGGAGGCGGAGGTGGAGGAGTACTGCTGGTTGCCGGAGATGGTGTAGTTGACGGTCAGCGCGTCCACATAGGGCTCAAGGTTGGTCAGGATCCAGGGAGAGGTGGCCTCGATGGTGGCAATGACCTTGCCGCCGTTGGCGTGCACGGCCTCAGCGATGGTCGGGATCTTGGCGACGTCTTCGAGGGTTGTGATCTCGATCTTTTCGCCAGTCTTGGCCTGGCTGTCATTGGCCTGATCGCGCTCGTCCACTTCATAGTCTTCCACAAGGCTCAGCACGCCCTCGGAGGGGGTAGCGCCCTGACGGTTGGAAGCGGTGGGAGCAACATAGAGGTAAGCCAGATCTGCATCGGCAGCCTTGCTCACGACCTCAAAGCCGCGCTCGGTGAGGATGCCCTCGAGAGCTTCGACGATGGCGTCATTGGAGCCGGTTCCGGTGAAGGAGGCAAGATAGACCTTCTGGCCGTTGGCAGCAACGGGCAGGGTGTTATCGCTGTTCTTGAGGAGGACAACAGCCTTCTGATGCAGAGCATAGGCCTGCGCATAGGCGGTCTCGATGTTGTTGGCGCGCACGGCGTCAGCAGCTTCGTAGTCCAGATAGGGGTTGTCAAAGCGGCCCTGCTTGAAGTAAGCGATGGCACGGTTGATGTTGGCGCGGTCCAGATCGGCCTTGTCCAGGATGCCGGTCTCAACAGCTTCGATGATGTAGTCGGTGCGCAGACCGGAACCGATGGCGTCGGAGCCGGCGCGGATGAGCTGAGCATAGCGTTCGACCTCGGTCAGATCCTCGACACCGAAGGTCTGTCCGGTGACGATGCCGGAGTCAGTGTTGACATAGCCGTCAAAGCCCATGATGTCACGCAGCAGGGTGGTGATGATCTCGGGGTTGAAGGCGGAACCGAGCTGGTTGACTTCGAATTCATAGCCGCGATAGGACTGCTTCGCAGAGCGGGCATCCTTGGCGTCGCGGGAGTAGCAGGGCATGATGGAACCGCACTTGGCATCGATGGCAGCCTGGAAGCCGACGAGCTGATATTTCTCCAGGGAGCCCTCGGTGGGATACAGACGCCACTGGCCGGTGTAGCCGTGGGACTCGAAACCGTTCTCGGCGGAACCGTCGCCGGGGAAGTGCTTGACGGACAGGGCAACCGCGCCTTCGGTCATGCCTTCCAGGCCACGCTGATAGCCTTCGACAAGAGCGGTGATGATGCCGGAGGTGACTTCGGGACGCTCACCGTAGGTGCCGCTGTTACGGGGCCAACGGGGGTCGGTAGCCAGGTCGATCTGGGGGCCGTACATGGCGACAACGCCCTCGGCGATCCACATCTGACGGTCGATCTCGGCATACTCGCGGATGGCGTCATAGTTGCCGTCACCCTGCACGGCAGCGGCCATGCCCAGGCTGTCCGGGAAACCGGCGGAGATGGGGTTGGAGATCAGGGTAGCCGGGATGGCGGGCACACCGCGCACGGCGGCATCCGCTTCGGACATCTCGGAAACGACGTTGTTGAGGAGGGCAACGGTGGAAGCCTCGTAGCCGAGGTTGCCACGGTAGACCGCCTGCTTGACCTTCTGATTGAGAATCACGAAGGAGTCCAGGCTGGCGAAGCCCTGGGCGAACGCGTTGCGGGATTCTTCACCCTCGGGAACGATGGTCACGATGGCGGCGGGATTGATGGTGCCGTCCTCGTTCTTGGCCGCTTCCAGCGTGTTGACGCCGGGGTTGGTCATCAGGGCGTTGACCACGAAACCGGCCTGATCCTCCAGGGACAGTCCGGCAACCAGATCGGCTGCGCGGGTGGCGGCATCCAGGCGCCAGTCCTCGGCGGCATCCAGAACCTGGTTGTTGTTCAGGTCCTTGAAGTAGAGTCCATCGGAAACGATGACGCCCACGGTGGTGACACCGATGGTCGGGCCGTTTTCGTTGGTGTAGTAGACGGGCTCAAGGTAGGTCACGGTGGGATCTACTTCAGCCGGATCATAGGGGGCGGGGATGTAGGAATCGCCTTCGGCAAACGCTGCGGGCAGCAGGGAAAGCAGAAGGGCCATGGCGGCGAGAAGACTGATGATTCTCTTCATGGTGGCGACGCTCCTCTTAAATGATATTTACCGTGCCTTTAGGTACGGCAGTTGATTGGATTATAGCAGGCAAAATAAGGAAAAAAAGGGGTTTGTCTTCAATAGCGCCGATCCTATCGCAAAGCACGATAAGGTCACTTCACGACAAAAAAAGATCGTGAACGGAAATCCGTTCACGATGCAGCGCTCGATGTGCTGTCCCCTGCAGAAGGATGCATGAAGACACTGAGCTTGAAGACGCCGTTTTCCTGCCTCACGCTCATGGAGCCATCGTGCTTTTCGGCCAGGCGCTGGATGGACCGGAGGCCAAAGCCGTGAAGGTTACTGTTTGCCTTCGTGGAGCGGGGGAGCCCGCCGGCCAGGTCCACGGTGCCGGTACAGGTGTTTTCTACCTGCAGTACCACCAGGGGCCCACGGGTATTCGTCTTTAAGGTGATGCTGCGCTCCTCCTCTTCGGGCACCTTGCTTGCCGCCTCCAACGCATTGTCCAGGGCGTTTCCAAAGAGGGAATAGATCTCCCTGTCGGTAAGGAAGGAAAAGAGGGCGCCGTCGACCATGTAGGAGAAGCGGATTTTGCCGGAGGTGCACAGAATGTTCTTTTCGGTGAGCACGATGTCCACTGTGGGATGACCGCATTCGATCACCGTGCTGTACTCGTTGATGGAGTCCTCCAGCTCGTCCAGATACTTGGTGAAGCTCTCCTTGCCGGCCTCCGAGCGGATCGCTGCGATCTGGTGCTTGAGGTCGTGACACTTGGTCTGCAGTCCCACAATACCCTCATGGCTCATCTCATAGTAGCGCATCTTGTTGCTGATGAAGTCATGCATGTTGCGGTTCTCATGGCGGAAGGAGTCGAGCATGGCAATCATGACAAGGGCGGCAAAATTGATGACGGTATAGAGCAGCGCGCACAGGTAATAGAGGAAGAGGGCACTGCTGGAGCCGGTGAAGACGTGACCGCAATATTCCAACAGCAGTTGGCAGAGCGTGAAGATACTGGCCAGGGCAATGACGAGAGAAAGAGGTGAGTGCAGGGTGATATCCTTTGTGAAATGCAGATAGGTGGCACTGGCAAGGATACAGATGGAAAAGTAGACGAAATAGGAAACCAGGGCGCCGGCCACGGAGTACTGTGACCAGGCAGCATCCATCTGGGATACGAGCATGAGGCTGCTGGCGGTCTTAAAGCCGTTCCATGAGATCTTGTAGATGGTGAGGGCGAGCGTTGCGCGAAACAGGGCATCGACATGCGTTACCCTGTAGGTGTGCTCATAGGCAATAAGAAACAGGAGAAAGAGCACAAGCAGCTGCAGAGAATATCCGAGGGCTTGCAGGTACACTGAGGAGAAAAGGCTGTCGGCTGCATAGCGGACAAGGAAGCTTCCCGCGCACATGGCCGCAAGGGAAAGCAGCAGGCGCACAGGGAAGTACCTTCGGCGATTGGGGGCGCGAAGGAGCAAAAGCAGGACAAAAAAGATGATGGCCGAGGAAATCCTGTGATCGACCAGCTGCACATAGAGGCTGTCTCCGATCATAGGCTGTCCCCCAGATAGCTGGAAAAGCGCTGCATGATCTCCTTGCGGTGGGACTTGGAGATGGAGATGAGCGTTTCCCCGACGGTCACCGTGTCTCCGGTGATGTTGGCTACATGCCGGAGATTGACGATAAAGGAACGGTTGCAGAGCACAAAATAGCGCTCGTCGAGCTTTTCCTGGACATCCGAGATCCTTCCGCGCACGGTATAGTCCCCGCGCACGGTGTGGTAGACGAGGTTATGATCAAAGACCTCGACGAAGCAAATGTCATTGGCATTGAGGGTAATGGTCCCGTCACTCGTCTTGATGGCGAGCACATGACTGGTGCTGTCGCCCAGACGGCGCATGGCCTTATCCAGGACATAGGAGATGGCCGAGGCGGAGGCAGGCTTGACGATAAAGTCCAGCGCGTCCACCTCGTATCCCTTGATGGCAAACTGGGCCATGTTGGTGACAAAGATCAGGCAGGCATCGGTGTTGATTTTGCGCATGAGACGGGCGGTATCCAGGCCGTCGAGCTTATCCATCTGAATATCCATGAATACGATATCCGGATGCTCGGTGCCGCGGATAAAGTCCAGGCCGTCGGGAAAGATGCGTACGACGGCAGGGATCTGTTTTTTCTGAAAATAGTCATTGACCAGACCGGACAGATGTCCGGAATCGTGCGGGTCATCGTCGACCACAGCGACAAGCAGCAAGATTGATCTCTCCTTCCCGGGCAGTGTGATGCGGAGGGTTCCGCGCTTGTTTCTTTCCGAAAGTTTAGCGCGTTCGCCCTCTCAGGTCAACCTTGTGAGGGCGGCAGATAGACAGAACGACAGACAGAAGAAAAAGGGCCTGCGCCAAAAGGCGCAGGCCCAAAAACGGACGAAAAGCGGATTATTTCTTGGCCTTCTTCTTTCCGGTGACGCCGCACAGGTCGAGCACCAGCAGGACAAGGGCCAGGCAGCTCAGCGCGAGGGTCGCCCACTGGGCAACATTCAGCGTGGTCTGCCACCAGGGCGTGACGGAGACGACCTTGGTGTACTGGCTGATACCGTCCATGC
The DNA here is from genome assembly GCA_017476845.1 of Clostridia bacterium. Lineage (GTDB taxonomy): Bacteria > Bacillota > Clostridia > Christensenellales > Aristaeellaceae > UBA2943. The sequence goes on along the minus strand of JAFUZB010000367.1, from coordinate 15,551 downwards.
CGCGGGAGTGCAGCACGGTGTAGAGCACCAGCTTGGAGGAGGTGCGCATCGCCTGGGCGACGGCCGCGTTGGCCTTGGAGGCGCCGGGGGCGAAGTCGGCCAGGGTTGCGGGGTCCAGCTCGCCGTCGGGGATGTCATTGCCGGCCACGATCTCGTGGACGGGCACCATATAGGAGGCGTCGTACATGTCAGAGACCGTAAAGCCCTTCATGCCGGCCTCGCCGCGCAGCCAGGAGATGAGCAGCTCGGGGCAGGCGCCGCACCAGCTGGTGCCCAGGCGGTTGTAGCCGGTCATGACGCACTTGGCGTCGGCGTAGACGATGGACAGCTCGAAGGCGCGCAGGTAGTTTTCACGCAGTGCCTGCTCGGGCAGCCAGGTGCCGATGCCGGCGCGGTTGTTCTCCTGGTCGTTGAGGACAAAGTGCTTGTTGTAGACATAGACGCCCTTGGACTGGATGCCGCGGGTCTCGGCGGTGTCGATGAGACCGGTGAGCATGCCGTCCTCGGAGTAGTACTCGAAGACGCGGCCGGCATAGGGAGAGCGGTGGATGTTCAGACCCGTGCCGTAGAGTCCGGCATAGCCGGCCCACATGGCGTCCTCACCGATGAGCTCGCCGACCTCTTCGACCAGCTTGTCGTTGAAGGTGGCGGCCACGATGCCGTTGCAGGGATAGCAGGTACCTTTGAGGTCCTTGTTGGGGTCATCGTTTACAGAGGCAAAGCCGTTGGCGCCGATGGAGTACTTCTGGGTGACGCCGGAGGGGCCGTTGTGGTCGATGGTTCCGGGCTTGCCTACGCTGCTGACGGAGGCGGTCTCACGAAGACCGGTCAGGGTGATGTTCGTCATATCGGCATAGGTCAGCTGATCTAAGAAGGTATCCCAGGTGGGATCGTCAAAGTCGTAGTCCATCATGTTGATGAGCTGCAGATTGGCATTTTTGCCCATCGTCGGGAATTCGACGCCGGTGGCATCCGGGAGGTCCTTGTCGTCGAGAACGACATCCTCCGCCATCTGCGCGGTCATGGACAGACGCACATAGCCGGGTGTGACGGTGCCTTCCCAGTTGTTGCGGGAGTAGTAGACGATGCTGTTGTCACCGCGGCCCTCATAGCGGTTCATATCGGCGACGGCAAAGAGCGGGGAGACATCGGCGCCCGTGCCGATGGAGGTAGCGTAGGTCGTGGCGTCAAAGGCGTAGTCGGTGGCGTAGACCAGCTGCTCGCCTGCCGCTTCGCCAAAGCCCTTGGCGGCGAGGATCTGGTTGGTGGCCTCGTGCGCGTTCTGTGCGCAGGTCAGATAGTAGGTACCCTCGTCGAGAATGTAGACGCCGGTGCCATAGGCATCGTAGCTGGTCAGGAAGTACTCGGGGACACTGATTTCCACGGTCTCCTGTGCGCCGGGATCCAGAAGACCTGTCTTGGCATAGCCCACCAGCTCCACTGCGGACTTCTCGATCTGGTTTCTCTGTCATAGTCGGTGTAGGGCTTCTGGGCATAGACCTGCACGGTCTTCTTGCCCGTGGCGCTTCCGGTATTGGTGACGGTGACCTTCACGCTGTAGGCGGCATCCTGGCCCTCGCCGGTTTTCTCCACCTGCATGTCAGAGAAGGCATAATCGGTGTAGCTCAGGCCGTAGCCGAAGGGATAGGAGACGACGGAAGCATAGTTGAAGGCGCCGGCGTTGGGCGTGCCCATGACCACGTCCTCATAGCGGGTTTCTGCATACTTGTAGCCGACATAGATGCCCTCCTGGTAGACCACATAGCGGGTATAGGGAGCAGCGGAGGCAAAATTGTACTGGTCGGCACCCTCGTAGACATAGGCGCCGAAGTTGTTCATGACGGGATCAAGCTGGTTGTCCATCCACCAGGTATCCGGGAGGGAACCGGAGGGATTGACGGCGCCGGAGAGGACGTCACCGACGGCATACAGACCGGTTTGACCGACCGAGCCTACCCAGAGCGCGGCATCGACATCGTAGTCGCTATCGAAGAGGAAGCCGGTGGAGATGGGGTTTGCGCTGTTGATAATAACGGTGATGGAACGGATATCGCCGTCATCCTTGAGCTCCTTGAGGCCTTCAAGGATGGAGAGCTCGTCCTCGTTGAGGGTCAGGTAGTCGCCGTCCAGGGCGTCCTCCTTCTCCGCGGTGACGTCATCACCCTCGCCGCCGACGCGGCCGACGACAAAGATGACATCCTCGCCCTGGCCCAGGGTATCGTCGGTGTTCTTGGTCACTTTCTTCCAGCGGACCTCACCGATCTCGTGGGCATTGCGCTTGAGCTCGTTTTCAACATAGTAGTCCAGAAGGGGCTTGTCGACCACGTCGTAGCCCACGCCGGTGAGCACGTCGTAGTAGTTAGGGGCGCCGTCTGCGTCCACAGCGCCCGAGCCGGTGCCGCCGTAGACGGGATCCATGACGGTCACGCCCACCAGGGACACCTTGCTGCCGGAGGCCAGGGGCAGCACATTGCCTTCATTCTTCAGAAGTACAATGCCCTCACCTTCGACCTCGCGCACCTTGGCCTCGCCCGCTGCCTTGAGCTCAGCGATGGAGGAAAAGCGGCTGTCGAAATATCTGGCGTAGGTCTCCTCTGTACCCGCAGGCGCGGTGGAGATGGTTTTGCTTGTGACGGTGCCCAGCACCTGGTTGATCTGTCCGGCGTTCTCGCCGGCGATGACGTTGCCGGTAAAGATGATGGCAAACAGGATCAGCGAAATATTCAGGAAGACCTTCTTCAGGGTTCGCCCGGTCGAAGCTTTCGACGAAGTTTTCATACATGATCATCCTTTGCATAAACGTTGATGTGCCCGAATGTCGAGGTGCGGTAACGTCCGGGACGATGGGGCGCAGGAGCCTTTCGCAGGAAGGGCCCATGGCCGATAGGGATATTATACAGAAACAGAGGCGGAATGGAGGGCTTTTGTCGCGTTTGTACTTTACGCGGGCGTAAAGGTTTCAGGCCACTTTGTGCGAAGGAAAAGGGGCATAAGCGCGAAGGCGGAAACCATTCACGACAGAAAAGCGGCGCGAACGGAAAGGAGCGCGCGCCAAAGGGATTGCACGCATTTCCGGTTCATGCCACAATTAGGCAAGCCATATCGGGCTTTCTTTCTTCTTCACTGCGCGCAGGTGCGGTCCGCGCAGAGCCGGAGAGAGGAATGGAAATCGTATTTCATTTTTAACCCATTCTGGAAAGGGGAACATAAGCCATGAAAAAAGGCTTCGGATTTTACTGCGTTCTCGTCGCGGCCATCGCAGGCCTTGCTGCCGGCATCTACTTTCAGGTGATCGGCGGAACCTTTGGACTGGACAATACCCATAACGGTGTCTGCTACGATCCTGCCATCGTAATCTTGCTGGTGGCCGGTGCGGTGCTCGCCGGTGTCTTCATTGCCCTCAAGCGCTACGGCCTGGCCTCTGCCGCGGTTACGGTTGCCCCCGGTGCCGCGCTGTGCCTTTTCATCTATAAGTGCTACTGGTATGTCACCGACGTCTTCGTGGGGATTGATGAAAAGCACGGCTTTGATCCGCGTTTTATCACCTTTGTGGCGCTTGTGCTGGTGGCCTTTCTTGTCGGGGAAATCGCAGTCTATGCCAAGAAGGTCAAGGCAGTGAAGGCCTGAAGGACATAAAGAACTGGGGAGGGAAGAACAATGCGGCAGACCATCTGTCTGAATCCGGGCTGGATGTTCACCGGTCCGGACAAGAAGGTCACCAAGGTGGACCTTCCGCATACCTGGAATGCCATTGACGGCCAGGACGGCGGAAACGACTACAAGCGGTGCCTTTGCCGTTATCAGAAGCAGTTTGCCCGTCCTGCCTTCGGGGAAGAGGAGCAGGTCTGGCTGGAGTTCCACGGCGTCAACAGCTCCGCGGAGGTGACGCTCAACGGGCACACCCTGGGACGCCACGACGGCGGATACTCGACCTTCCGCTACGATATCACGCCCTATCTGCAGGACAGCAATGATCTGATCGTGGACGCGGACAACTCCGTCAATGACCGTGTCTATCCGCAGAAGGCCGACTTCACCTTCTACGGCGGTATATACCGCGATGTGTGCCTGGTGATCGTGAACCGCCAGCACTTCTCCATGTCCTACCTGGGCGGCCCCGGTATCCAGGTGACGGCCAAGCCCTGCGAGGGCTACGGCAAGGGCGAGGTGGAGATCAACACCTGGACCGAGGGCGAGGAAGGCCGGGTCACGGTGCGCATCCTGGATGCCCAGGGCGAGGAGGTTGCCCGCGTCGATGGGACGCACGGAAAGACGTTCATTGATCCCGTCCATCTGTGGAACGGCCTGGAGGACCCGTACCTATACACGGCGGTGGCCGAATTGTACGCCGGGGATACCAAGGTCGATGAAATCAGGACGCGCTTTGGCGTGCGCGACTTCCACTATCATCCGAGGACGGGCTTCTACCTCAACGGCGCAAGCTATCCCCTGCGCGGCGTAGCGCGCCATCAGGACCGCAAGGGCATCGGCAATGCGCTCACGCGGGAGATGCACAAGGAGGACATGGACCTGATCTGTGAGGTCGGTGCCAACACCATCCGCCTTGCGCACTACCAGCATGACCAGTACTTTTATGATCTGTGCGATGAGCGCGGCATGGTGGTGTGGGCGGAGATTCCCTATATCTCCGAGCACATGCCGAAGGGCCGCGAGAATACGATCTCCCAGATGAAGGAGCTCATCGTCCAGAACTACAACCATCCCTCCATCGTCTGCTGGGGCGTGTCCAACGAGATTACCATCTCCACCAAGGACAAGGCGGACATGCTCGACAACCACCGCGTGCTCAACGACCTGGTGCACGAGATGGACAAGACGAGATTCACCACCCTGGCCTGCTACGCGATGTGCGGCCCGTTCAACAAGGTGGCCCACATCACCGACGTGGTGAGCTGGAACCTGTACCTGGGTTGGTATGTGCCGGGACTGTGGCTCAACGATGTGTGGATGCGCTTCTTCCACATGGTCTATCCCGACCGATGCCTGGGCTACTCGGAGTACGGATGTGAGGGCATGCCGAACCTGCACTCCTCGCACCCAAGGCGCGGCGATCACACGGAGGAATACCAGGCAAAGTATCACGAGTACCTGCTCAAATGCTTTGAGCGTAACCCTTATATGTGGGCGACCCACGTGTGGAACATGTTCGACTTTGCGGCCGATGCCAGAGACCAGGGCGGCGAGCCCGGCATGAACCACAAGGGTCTGATCACCTTCGACCGCAAGACCAAGAAGGACAGCTTCTACCTCTACAAGGCCTACTGGAGCAAGGATCCCTTCGTGCATATCTGCTCCAAGCGCTTTGCGGACCGCACGGAGAAGGAGATCACCGTAAAGGTCTACTCCAATCAGGGTGAGGTGACACTCTACCTGGACGGAAAGAAGCAGGAGACACGCTACGGCAAGCAGGTCTTTACCTTCCGCGTTCCGCTCAAGGACATCGCGCATGTGCGTGTGGCCAGCGGCGAGTGCAGCGACTATGCCGAGTTCAGGCATGTGGACCGCCCCAACCCCGCCTACACCCTGAAGGACACCGGTGACAAGGGTGCCAACTGGACCAAATAACAAGGAGGCAAACGACGTGGCTAAACAACAGACGGCCCCAGACGGGACCAACCGCGCAAAGCTCTATCAGCTGGCGCTCTTTCCGCTCAACAACGGCGCAACCAACGTATACTTTGTGCTGATTCTCTCCTATGTGGCGCAGTTCGGTTCCAGCGTCTTGAAACTGGGCATCTTCGCCTCCCTGATGGTCACCGTGATGCGTGTCTTTGACGCGATCACCGACCCCATCATCGGGGCACTCATGGATCGCACCAGCACCAAGATCGGCAAGTTCCGCCCCTTCATGATCATCGGCAGCGTTATCATGGCAATCTCTGTCATTGCGCTGTACTGCCTCACGCCCCTGATTCCAGAGAGCGTGATGTGGCTTAGGTACGTCGCCTTTGTCGTGGTCTATGCCATCTGGGTCATCGGCTACACCTTCCAGACCTCGGTGACCAGAGCCGGACAGACCGTGCTGACCAACGATCCCCAACAGCGTCCGCTCTTCACGATCTTCAACACCATCGGCTCCATGCTAGGCATGGGCCTGATGCAGTTCCTGATCCCCCTGGTGAAGGGCAATTTCGACATTAAGAACGAGCTGGGCGAAGTGATTACCTCCGGCTATGCCCGTCCCGAGCTCTACCGGATCATCACCCCCATTGGTATTGCGGTCTCCGTGCTGCTGACCATCCTGGCCATCATCGGCATTGCCGAGAAGGACTGCCCCAAGTACTACGGTATCGGCGGCAGCCAGGAGAAGGTCAAGTTCTCCGAGTATGCGGATATCATCCGCTCCAACAAACCCATGCAGCGCCTGATGGTCGCCGGTGCGGGCTGCAAGCTGGCGCTTGCCATCGCAACGAACACCACTGTGCTCCTCGCCCTCTACGGCATCGTCATGGGCAACTACAACAGCCTCTATCTTCCTATGATGGTTCTGGGCTATGTCTTCGCCGTGCCCTTCTTCCTTCTGTCGGTGCGTACCTCCCAGAAGCAGGGCCAGAAGGCCTCCCTCACCCGCTACGTCTCCGTCGCGCTCATCTGCTATGTGGGCGTTCTGGCGCTGCTGATTCTCTCCAACAACCAGAATCCTGCGCTGATGCTGTCCTTCCCCTTCAACGGCGGCGGGGCCATCAACCTCTACACGGTGCTCTTCATCCTCTTCTTCGGTGTGGGCTATGGCGCCTACTATGCCACGGCAGATATGCCCATCCCGATGGTTGCCGACTGCTCGGACTATGAGACCTTCCGCTCGGGCAAGTATATCCCGGGTATCATGGGCACCCTGTTCTCCCTGGTCGACAAGCTGGTCTCCTCCCTCGCGCAGACCCTCGTCGCCTTCCTGTTCCTCCTCTTCGCCGGCTTAAGCGAGCTTCCCACCGATGCTACGCCGTACTCGGGCGGCATCAAGATTGCGGTCATCGTCATGTTCTGCGTGATCCCGATGCTGGCCTGGGCAGCCACGCTCTGGGCCATGAAGGGCTACTCGCTCACCGGCGCGCGCATGCGTGAAATCCAGGCCGTCAACAATGCCCGCAAGGCCGGCATTGCCCAGGGCATGTCCCTGGAGGAGGCTATGGAAAAGTGGAAGAGCGCTGAGGATGTCGAAAAAGAATAACGTATCATTTGCGCTTTTGGGCGCTTCATGATAAATTGTACAAGCCGGGTAACCGGCAAAGAACAACCAACGGAAAGGATGCAAAACGCTATGAAAAAGTTTCTGTCTGTTCTTCTGACCCTGTGCCTGATGCTCCCCGTCCTTGCCCTGGGTGAGGCTGTGGTGGATGCCGACACCGTGATGGATTTTGACCGCGAATCTCCCGTGACCGATTGGGTCGGCAACTGGACGCTCGTGGCTGCCTATATCGGCGAAGAATACGCCGAGGACAACGACATTGAGGTCAATGGCGTGATCGCCGTTCCCGAGAATGCCGTGAAGATCTCCGTCGAAGCTCTTCTGGATGCCAGCGCCACCGGTTCCGATGCCGGCGTTATGGTCGACCAGGCCGCTTACCTGCATGCCCATGTCTATGACATGGAAGCCAAGGTGACCTTCAGCGAGGACATCACCGATGACGAAGCTACCCTGAAGCTTCCGTGGGACGGCTGGCAGTACACCGTGCGCGGCGAGAATGACGGCGACTTCAACATGGGCGTTGGCAAGCTGAGCAAGGTTTCCGCCGATGACAAGAGCCTCTACTTCACCAAGGTGACCGGCGTGGAGAGCGAGGAAATCGATGACGAGAACATGAAGTATGTCGGCATGAACACGGCCGGCCAGCTCATCGTGTGCTACAGCGAGGAAAACCTCGTGAAGAAGGACGTCGAAGTGGCCTTCGCTTTCATCTTCGTGCGCGATGCTGAATAATACGGATACAGAATAACCTGCCCTTGGCTTCTGACGGGGCAGGGAAAAGGGTTCGAGCGAAAGCTCGAACCCTTTTCGGTGTCTTGGATTGTGTTTTCCGGGACACCTCCGCCTAGCGTGAAAGGTAGTGCAGATCTGCCTGAGACGCCGCTGTGCGGTAGGGAACCGGATACAGCATGGTTTCCAGCCTTGGCGTGAGCGGACGGAAAACGAGCGCACTGCCCCGGGGAAGCGTTGCCGATCGAAGGGGCAAAGGTACCCCAGGTGCTCTGAGGGAAAGAGAAGACATTGTAGGGGAGGCGCAAGGAGCCCTCCAGCTGCGGTTGGGACATTTTCGCGCCGGCCCAGAAGGAGAATGTCTGTTTTCCAGCTTTGCGCAGCACAGCAGGGGGAGACCGATGAGATCGACCACCTCAAAGGCGTCCTTTTTCGTCAGCGGAGCGCCCTCCGGTATGACCAGACCCCAGACATCCGATGCGGAAAAAAGGACAAGCGGCCCTTGCCCAGTTTCTCCGCGAAGTGCTCTGCGTCCCGCTGGTATAGTGAAGCGGATGATTGAACAGGCGAACAAGTACGCGAAGGCCTGGGCATTCGGATTCCTTCAATGCCACGCGCAATGAAATACTGCTCCAGATCAAACTGGAGTAGTACGTTGTCTTGCCCTTCGCGCTCTTACATGATCTGCATGGTAACTGCAGACAGCCGTGTGCCATCTCCGATCCTTCCGGATCTTTCCGGAAACGGGCATGGACCTGATTTCAGTCCTCCTCACGCAGGATGATCTCATCACCTTCGCCCACAATGGTCCGAACCGACCCGACCAGAACCACCGTAGCCTGCATGCCCTCCGGGAGGATGACAATGAGTTCCTCTTGTGTTCCGTCCACCTGAATATCGCCGAGAACGGTAGAGACCTTCACGTGCACAGATTCTGCATGGCTGAAGTCCGGGGAAATAATGCACTCCGTCCAACCGGGCTGTAGCGGTCGAATGCCGCCCACGAAAGCGGGAAGGAGGTACACGCCGCTGGCGGACCATGCATGGTTCCAGGTGCCCATGCCCTCCTCAAAGTATTCCCAGAGGGTGGTGTAGCCCATCTCCAGGTTCCGCTCCACCATGTTTCCAAAGCGCGCTTCCATGCGCTCCAGCATCTTGTCTACATGCCCCATCCGGGCCATGGCCTCCAGCACATACGCCTCCATGTAGGTACTTGCCCTGAAGTTTGTCTCAAGAACATTCAGGATCACAGGATAGCGCTCTTCTGGTGCCAGGCAGCTAAGGACCGCAAGGGCGTTACCGCGGTCATCCGGGGTGTCGGTCGTGGTGTAGCCGATGCCTTCCACCCAGAGGCTTTCATATCCCTCCTGCACCTTCTCTGCGGTCTCCCGCAGCCATGTGTCGTCTTCTCCGAGAACCCCGGCCATCTTCTCGAGTGTTTTCAGACACCAGTAATACCAGGCGTTCTCGCTGACCTTCGTATCCACTTGGGCACCTGTGTCCTGCCAGTCCACCAGCCCCTGACCCGTCTTGTGCTTGACAAGCCCACTGGAGGAGAGCTTCCACCGCTTGAGATACCTGAGAGAGGGTTCATAGATGAAGCGCAATACCTCTGTATCTCCCGTGTACATGTAGTTGTCCCACACGCCGATGATGCCTGCCATCTCCTGGGCCGGGAGCTCGTAGAATTCCCCAAAGATGGGAGATACAGTGGGGAGAAGATTGTCCAATTTTCCCTTCCCGTTGCCTTCTGTCACAAAGGCAACCTTCTGGGCGATCATCTTTTTGTACAGGGCATTGGCGGCAGGATCCAGGCAGTACATCATCTGCCGCATCTGGCTGGTGGCGTCCCCCGTCCACTGGGCCCGTTCCCGGTCCGGGCAGTCCATGAAGTTTTCCCGCATGCACACATACTGCGTGCGGGCACCCATCTGGTAGAGTGCATCAAAGAAGGGATCACCCATGGTAAATTCGCCGGAAAGGTCCGCATCGTATCCGGATGCTCGGTAGCCAAGGCGCTCCACCTTGACCCCCGCCGGGATATGGTAGATCACCTGCATCCCACTGATCCAGGCAGGCGATTCGAAGCACTGCCACCCGTCGTCGCGAGTCACGTAGGTCGCATGGACAGTCTGCGCCTTCTCCGTATTCTCTGTGGTGATGGTGATGACCGCTCTTTCCTTTGCCGTCACCTCCAGGTAGGGTGCCACCTGGGCATTGAAGGGAAGGACGAGGCAGAGGTCCTCGTCCTCCTGCGTTGTGTAGCCCTCGAAGTCGGCACCGTTCACGTAGCTTTCCACCTCCCCCACACGAAGAAGGGGGATCGGACGCGCATGGAGGGCGTTCCAGGGCGCATCGCCATAGGCGCCACGGACCTCAGCACTCGGCCAGGCGGATGCATCGAAGTCCTCTTCCAGCCAGCCCTCGTTCTCTTGAAGGGAGGCGTCATAATAGATGTTGTACTCCGGAAGACGGAAGTTTGGCTGCGGGACACCGAGCAGCGTGTCGTCCAGAAAGGCCATGTCCCGCTTTGCCTTCCAGGTCTCGTCGGACACGAGCGTTTCCTCCCCTAGGTTCATGGCAAAAATGACCCCGGCCGTCGAGATGGGCACAGAGCTGTAGCTCTGTGGGTCCTCTCCCTTTGGTCCCCAGAACCAGGCTTTCAGAGAGATCGTGTTGGTACCCGTCTTCAGGTAAGGGGCAAGGTCCAGTATGTCAAAATATCCGTCCGTAGGATTAGGGCCGCGCCGCAGGCCTCCATCGTAGACCGCGAGGTTCCCGTTCACATACAGGAAATACCTGTTCTCAGCCCCGATCTCGGCGATCGCATGCTCCGGGATCGTGTCCAGCTGGAAGGTCTTGATCATGTCCACCCACAGGTTGTTCTCAAGATTCCCGCTCCAGATCCATGAAGCCCCTTGAAGATACATGGGGCCGTCCGTGGCCTGCTCTTCTGCGAGGGCCACCCCGGAGACCAGAAGACAGAACGAGAGAATCCATGCGATAAGGCGCTTTAGCATGTGCGTTTCCTCCCTGAATAAACGATGACTGTTGGAACTATACCATCGTTCTTTGGGCGCCTCATAGCGCTTCGTCATAACCTCTATGCTTTTCGTCGCAGATTAAGGTGATGCTTCCCGTTTCGGGTCGCTCCTCCATCCAGTAGGCGCTTTTCCGGTGCTGTTCACTTTCGCACATCCCAGTTCATTATTAAGAGGTAGGGTGAGGAAGGACAATGTCCCGTTTGATTGGATCGAAGTGCTTATACACTTGTATCTTTGCTGACGGAAGCAGGAATCCGGAGCAGAAACTGGAATACACAGGCAGCCAGGACGGAACGAAAGGAAAGGCGGGAGGAGAAAAACGTGGAGAAACAGGCCAGAGCGAACGAAAATGTCATGGGGACCGAGCAGGTACGGCATCTGCTGCTGAGAACGGGGATTCCCCTGATGCTAAGCCTTCTCATCAACTCTCTGTACAACTTTGTCGACTCCGTTTTTGTCTCGCAGGTTGCGGAGGATGCGCTGACCGCGCTTTCTCTGGCGGCGCCCGTGCAGACCCTGATTTCGGCGCTGGGGCTTGGCAATGCGGTGGGCCTCAATGCGGCCATCAGCAAAGCCCTTGGGGAAAAGCGCGCGGACAAGGTCAAGAAGACGGCCAGTGCAGCCATCTTCCTCGCGGTTTGTGCATGGATGCTGATTTCCGTGACCTGCTTGATCGGCGTCGGGTGGTATTTCGACTGGCAGAGCGGTGGGAATGAAACGATTGCGGCCTATGGCCGGGATTACCTCTCCATCTGTATGCTCTTTTCTCTGGGGCAGATGGGACAGTGGGTGTTTGACCGCTTCGTCATTGCCAGTGGGAAATCCAATCTGTTTCTCTTTACGCTCTCGGCAGCCTCCATCACGAATCTGATCCTGGATCCCATCTTCATCTTTGGCTTTCATATGGGCACCAGGGGAGCGGCCATCGCGACGGTGATCGGGCAGTTCACTGGTTGGCTGGCAGGTATCCTGATCAACCGCCGCTGGAACCGGGAAATCCCGTTCTCCTTCACCCTTCGTCCTGATTGGAAAAGTGTTAGGACCATCCTGCGGGTGGGTATCCCCTCCACCCTGGTGCAGGTGTTGACTTCCTTTGTGGCCGTTGTCATGAATTCCATTCTGCTGGCTTTCTCCAGCACCGCAGTGGCCGTGTACGGCATATGCGCCAGAATGCAGGGACTGTGCACGGTAGGCGTCCATGGGATCGACAATGGACTGATTCCCATCGTGGCCTACAACTACGGGGCAAAGAAGCCGGAGCGCGTGCGAGATGCTGTAAGGTGGGGACTCGTGTACTCCTTCCTCTTCTACGCGCTCTTCCTCCTGGTCCTGGAGCTTATGCCGGAAAATGTCCTGCGGCTTTTCAACGCCTCGGACTACATGATGGGCATCGGCGTGGGTGCGGTTCGCCTGTTTGCGCTGGCATGGCTGATCTCTATCCCCAATTTGGTTATCGCATCCGCGCTGCAGGGGCTCTTGCTTCCGCTGCCCAGCATGGTGCTGACCATGTTGCGCCAGGCGGTTTTGCCCGTTTTGCTTGCGCTTTTGGTGCAAGGCAAGGGAGAACTCACGCTGGTATGGGCGGCCTTTGCCGTATCCGAGGCCATCTGCGTCCCCGGATCACTCCTGGTATGGAAGAAAAAGCAGGCACAGATTGCAGCGTGAGGAATTGGCCGTGTGCCGGAAATGTTTTGCAAAGGATGCCATTCATGAACAGAGGTAAGATGACCGCAGCCGTGCTGCTTGCGATGCTGCTCACACTATTTGTCCTATGCGCATGCGCGGATGATATCATCGTATCCTCCGCTACCCTGGACCTGGACAGGCTGCCGCAGGTCCAGGCGAGGGAAGACAGTCACATACTTGTCGCCTACTTTTCCACCAACGATACGATTCGGGCGGTAGCAATGGCAGCGGCGGACGTGCTGGAAGGAGACCTTTTTGAGATCGTTCCCGCAGAAAGCTACAGCGAGGAGGATCTGAATTACCGCATGCCCGGAAACCGCGCGGGGGAGGAGCAGAGGCGCAATGCAAGACCGGAGATCGTCTTCCTGCCGGAGCATATGGAACAATATGATACGATCCTCCTGGGCTATCCGATCTGGGGCGGTCATGCGCCCAACATACTCTATACCTTCCTTGAAAGCATTGGGCCAAAGCACGTGACCATACTGCCGTTTTGCACATCCAATATGACTGGCCCGGGGACGAGTGCGGTAAATATGCAGACGGTGACGGATGCGTCGGTGACATGGCTCCCGGCCGAGAGAATTGCCAATCATGCTACCGAAGACGATCTGCGCGCCTGGGCACAGTCGCTTGTCACGAAAGTAACCGATGTTAAGGAGAGCGGGGAAATGCAACTCAAGATAGGTGACACCGAGGTTTCTGTCGTATGGGAAGACAATGACGCTGTCCGGGAACTGAAGCGGATGGCAGCGGAACAACAGCTGAGTGTGGAAATGTCCATGTACGGCGGATTTGAGCAGGTAGGGCCGCTTGGAGTCTCGCTCCCCCGCGATGACCATCAGATAACAACGGTCTCCGGGGACATCGTACTGTATTCGGGCAACCAGATCGTCATCTTCTACGGCTCCAATGCCTGGGCCTACACGAGGCTCGGTCACATCGAAGACCAAACCCCGTCCGATATGCGGAAACTGCTTGGAGACCGCGATGTCACGATCACCCTGCGTATGGATGGACAATGATTCGGACTTTTTCGGAAAGCGCCTTACCTGTGTGCGGTGAGGCGTTTTTTCCATCGGACGGTGACACCAAAAGAAGCCTGTAAAAGGCCCGTAATGGGGTAGGCTTTGCCAGGGGAGGGACGCCTGGCTATGCAGGGAACAGATTTTTTGCACGCTGCCTGTAAGATTTCGCGGGGTAATGCGTCCAAGTAAGTGAAGGGAGGAGCGAGACAATGGAACCGGAAGGGTTCGAAGCCGTTTATCAAAGCTATTTTGACCCGGTCTACCGTTATGTGCTTTCCCTTTCCCAGGACCCGCATATTGCGGAGGAAATCACCCAGGAGGCCTTCTTCAAGGCGCTGCGGTCTCTGGACCGGTTTCGGGGAGAGAGCAGCATGAAAAGCTGGCTGTGCGCGATCGCAAAGAATCTATGGATCTCGCAGACGCGAAAGAAGAAAGCACAGCCCATGGACGAGGCGGCGGATCTCCCGGATCCGGGGATCGGACCGGAGGAGTCGATTGTGCGCGCCGAGGAGAGCATGCGCATCCACCGTCTTCTGCACCGTCTGGAGGAGCCGTACCGCGAGGTTTTCACCCTGCGGACCCTGGGACAGCTCAGCTTCCGGGATATCGGGGAGCTCTTCGGCAAATCGGAGAATTGGGCGTGCGTGGTCTATCATCGTGCCCGTGCAAAGCTCAAAAGTGAAATGGAGGCCTAAAAAGATGCAACTGCCCTGCTATGTGGTGCGCGACCTGCTTCCTCTGTATGCAGAGAAACTCACAGAGGAGGAAACGACAAAGCTCGTGGAGACCCATCTGGCAAACTGTCCCCAGTGCCGGACCCATCTGGCACAGATCGATACAAAGCCCCAGGATCACGTAGCCTCCGTAAAGCCCCTGGAGGCCCTCAAAAAGGAGATCCGAAGGCGACGCATCTATGCCGCAGCAATCGCGGCGCTTATCGTGTTTATTGTGACCTATACCTGGTTTTACCATGCGGATGCATGGCGCGTGGTTCCCTGGGAGGAAGGCCTGGTGCAGGTCACGGGGGTTGAGGAAAGGCTCACAGAGACGGTATACGGGTATCTGTCCTCCTCGGAAGACGCGCAGGAGGGCAAAGTGGAAGCGCTCATCCTTCAGGTGGACAGCCGGATCAACGGCATCCATGAGCGTGTGTTCACAGAGGAGGACGGCACGCAAACTACGATCCTCCAGGGGTCGACCAACAACCACAGATCAAACTTTGTCCGGGAATACAGCGAGATGGCGATCTGTCCGGTACCGGACAGACTGATCTATGACGGAGGAGAGGAACAAAAGCTTCTGTGGGGAGAGGCACTTCAGGGCGGTGTGAGCATGCTGCCGCGACTGGCGCTGAGCTATTATGGGATCCTTGCGGCTCTTCTGGCGGCTTTTTCCGGCATCCTTTGGCTGATGCTTCGAAGGAGGGAGAAAAGCTGGGTCGCCCGTCAGCTGTTCTTTGCACCCGTCTCCTATCTTGCAGCGCATGTTCTGATCAAAGGCGGGCGCGCGGCAAGCGAGTTTCTGGGGCATGATCTCACTTCCATATTGCTGCTCGCAGCGGCGATCTACGTTCTCCTGTCCCTTTTGTGGCAGGTGTTCCTCCGGCGCAGAAAAGAGGCGTAATCCTATCCCGCGAAGCCCACGGCTTCGCGGGATTTTCAGGCTTTTCTATCTCGCTGATGGAGGAGCTCACGGAAACGATTCTGTGTTGAAAGCCGCTTCTGCCTTGACGTATTTCGGAAGGCACCCTATAATCTCCCTTCAGGTAAAATCGTTTCGGA
Organism: Clostridia bacterium; assembly: GCA_017476845.1. Classification (GTDB taxonomy): domain Bacteria; phylum Bacillota; class Clostridia; order Christensenellales; family Aristaeellaceae; genus UBA2943. The sequence continues at coordinate 76 of JAFUZB010000367.1, read as the reverse complement.
AGGAGAGAGGTGCCATGTCCCGTCTGCGTGTACTCGGCTGTGCCGTGACGTTCTTTGCGCTCATTCTCCTTCTGGG
>JAFUZB010000366.1 GCA_017476845.1 Clostridia bacterium | reverse complement strand
ATGGCTGTAAGTCCGAGAAAGCCTAGCATCAAGGCCTGTGGCTTTACCAGAACACTCAGCATATACAGCGGCATGACCCATTGCCACTTTTGCTCAATCGCGAAAATAACGACAAGTAACAGAAGGAGGACCAATACTGAATCCACCTGTCCCCATGCGGCACTGTTCATAAGGATGACGGGATTGAGTGCAACAAGAAGCGCCAAGATTCCCGCATGAAGGCGACCTATATCTTTCTTCAGTGCATAGAAATAGATAACGCAAACAAGCGCTAGGTCACAAAGTGACGGGAACAATTTGATAATCACATTCTCATTGAGTAAGACAGGCAAGACACCGTGGTTGAGAGAACGAATAAGCGTTATGAGTGCCTGATTGAGATAGAGGATATAGAGGTACGCGGGGGGATAGTCACAAAACGACGTCGTTTTATAGAAGCCGACTGGACCGACTTGATACATCGTATTTCCCCAGGCAAGGAAACAGTTGATATCCACCGGATACCCGGGAACCTTGTATGCAAGAAGATAATGAAGAACAGCCGATGAAATCAGTGCGAAGATAAAGATCGTGTGCTTTTTTTTATCGTTTGTCGTACCGCTTAAAGCATTGGAGGGATGCTTTAGATAGGAAAAACATCCATAGGCAATACACAAATACAACACAGAGAGAAGAATCAGGAAAGGCCAGAAAGGAGAAGCTTCGGCTGTACTCTCCTCCCAGTCTTCCTCTGTGTCGTCAACATAGGCACTGTTTAGAGAATACCATCGTACAGCAATGGCATCAGAAGGCAGACGATCGATTTTCTCGAGACGAATGTCATCAAAATAGGCCATGCCCTCACTTTCGCCACTATAGCCGCCAAGGCGGACATATATAGTGACTTCTGACTGGTCTTCACCGGTTTCACCATACATGGTGACATAACGCCATTCATCTTGGGTGTCAAAAAGTCCCTCGGTATAGGCGTAGAGGCCTTCTATCGAAAGATTGGCACCCCAGCCCGCATCTGCGATCCCGTCAGCCTTGATCCATCCGGATAGCTTATAGAGCGAAGAGGGGGAGACGGAAACGGTTTGTGCATACCGGGCATCATTGCTTCCAAGATTGTGAATCGAAATGCTCTGCCCACCGTCATGGCCTTCCGCAGTTCCGTATACTGTATAGCCTTCAGAGGTGAACCATGCTCCGCGATACCATCCCTGAGGAATACCTTCGCTGTCAACATTTTCAAAGCTTCCATTGAAAAGCAGATTCTCACTGTTTTCCGCATCACAGGCATATGGAAACAGGAGAATACAGCACTGCACGATAAAGCAGAGAAAAAAAGCAAAAAACCGTCGCATAGCTGATCACATCCGCGTTCTTGCTGCAGGCATTGCCTCACAACAGATTTTTGATAAACGTCTTTCGATGAAGAGGGCAAGGTCCATATGCTTGAAGTGCTGCTATGTGTTCTTTGGTTCCGTAGCCCTTATTCTTCTTGAAGCCATACACGGGATATAGACTGTCAAGTTCTGCTAACTGTCTATCTCGTGTCACCTTGGCCACAATGGAAGCAGCAGCGATAGAATAAGAAAGTGCATCACCGTGGATGATCGGAATCTCTTTTCCGGATAGGCCTAAATCTGTGACAGCATCAATCAAATAGATATCGGCAGAAATCTGCTTTGCAGCCCTGCGCATAGCATTTTTAGTCGCTTGAAGTATATTGATCTGATCAATCTCTTCTGCATCGGCTGATCCTATCCCAATGGCAAGAGCATGTGCAAGAATCTCTTCATACACCTTTTCACGCCGCGTTTCAGAGAGTTTTTTCGAATCATCGACCCAGAGGATCGGCTCCTCCTGAAGTGGCATGATCACACAAGCAGTGACTACCGGCCCAACCAGTGGACCTCTTCCTGCTTCATCCATTCCAGCAACCACCAGTCCTGACACGGCGAAGCGGTTGTCATGTTCAAGGAGTGCATGAACATGGGCATTTCTTTCCTCAAGTCTGCTCATCACGATTCTCCTCTGGTGCAGTTTTAGACGTCAGGGCAATCTTCCTGGGCGGAGTTTCAAGTGAAAATCTGCCACATTTACCGGCACGGAATTCATCAAGGACGACCTGACAGCATCTATCATAGTCGCACACTCCGCCTTTTAAGAGAAATCCGCGTCCTTTGCATACTGCTTCAAGCAGTGCTTCCCCGGTGAGCGAAGCATCGTTAAATCGGAATCGTTCCATCACCGGCTCGGGGCGGATCGCAAGCAATTCTTCGAGAAGTGATATCGCCAGCATAGGCAGGTCAACGACATCATCCTTGACGGATCCGATATAACATAAACGTTTGGCGGCTACTTGATCATCCAGTCGCGGCCAAAGAAGTCCCGGAGAATCCAACAGCTGCAGATAAGGGGTAATGGTTACCCATTGATTGGCCTTGGTCACGCCAGGACGATCCCCGGTTTTTGCGATGCCTGAGCCATGCAGAGCGTTAATCAATGTGCTTTTGCCGACATTGGGTACACCTGCAACCATCACGCGCACAGTTTTGCGTACGCCCTTTTGTGCAGCACGTTCTACTGCTTCCTTGGCCGTATCGTCAATAAGGCGAAGAACCTCTTTATTGCTTCCCTTGGAAGCGGTACACGTGGAGACAATGACACCCTGGCTTCGAAATCGTTCCACCCAGGCGTGTGTAATATTAGCATCGGCAAGATCAGCTTTATTCAACAGAAGAATTCTTTTTTTATTGCCGATCATACGAATCAGATCCGGATTCCTGCTTGAATAAGGCAATCGTGCATCACACAGCTCGATTACCACATCACATCTGCCAAGCTGATCACTCAACAGACGTTTTGCTTTGGCCATATGTCCGGGATACCAATTAATCACCATGATGCACAGCCTCCATAAACAAGTAAGAGTAACAGATGCATTCTACTCTGAATTCAGGCTACGTCAACAAAGGAAACTATTTCATATTATCGCATGTGCAGGTGATGCAAACATGAGAGGATGATGAAAAAAACGATGTGAGATTGACGGCCTTCTTCCAATGAAGTACCATGCATCTGGTAAACCTATGATTTGCGGGATGAAACCGCAAAAGCGGAGGTTGCGTATGCACAAAATACGGGGATCCTTTTTTCGTGGTTGGATGCTTGCCTTGGTTCTTCTATTATCTGCATGTGCTTTATCCTGGGGCGTTTCTGCAAGGGCAGATGAAATTCCTTTTAGCTATGTGCACAATTTCTTCCTCTTCAATGGCATGCCTTGCGTAGATGATGGTATTGATCTCTACCTGTATACGGACGATGAAAAGTGGGAAAAAGTGACGCTTGACGAATATACTTTGGGAATCGCCGCATCTGAGGAAAATGTCTATCTTGTGGAGAACTCCTCTCAAGACGAGGATGCGCAAGAATACGAAGTGATTCAATGCACGCTTGAAAACACCCAGGTTGTGCAGCGCAAATCTCTTGGCTTCTTTCATCTGGATGTAGGAAACGAATGGTTTTTCCCTGAGCATTTGTTGACAGATGGAGAACGGTTATACTTTCTTTTGCAGGTGGACAGTGAACAGTGGGATACCTACGCCATTGTCTCCATTGATTTGGATACCATGGAAAGCCGTATATTGTCCACCGGTAAATACTGGTCGCTTGCACTCGGGGAGCACTGTCTGTATACCATTGAATGGGATATGGACCAGGCATATGCAAATTACACCGGCGATCAAAATGATATCATTATGCCTGCCTTAGTTTCTGTGGATCTCGCCACGGGCAACGCATCCGCGTTGTGTGAATTGCCGGGAACAGATTGCGGTGCGCTTGCATTTGATGTATCTGAGCAGGCGATATTTATCGCCAATAGGAGCAAACTCTATCGAATCGACCTGTCCAATGCAAAGGCGGAAGCAGAACTGTGTGCCTATCTGCTTCCTTCCAACGACAGGCGCGATGTTCCCGCCGTTGCGGATCATGGGATGTACATGCTCATTGGCCGGGACGAACAGATGTATGTCGAACAGGTCAGCACAGATCCCGATCAGACAGCAAAGCGCGTGCTGACATTCAACACCGCATACTTAAATCAGGATATCCGAAGGTTTGCAACCTCAAGACGTGATATTGCTGTTGTGGCCTCTGACGACATAGCATGGGATACAGATAGCATCACAAAACAAATTCTCAGCGGGACTGACAGTGCGGATATTTTCCAGGTGAATCTGATAGATGGAACATTTGCCGCACTGATGAACAAAGGTTTTTGTGTGAATCTAGGAGAAAACACTGTAATCCGTGAAGCCTTCTCACAAATGTATCCCCAATATGTTCGTATGTTGCAAAATGACAATGGCATTTTTGGCTTTCCTGCAGAAATCAGTGATACCGGAAGTATGTTGTCATACAATACCTATGTTTGGGAAGATGTTGGTCTTACCGAAGATGAGGTACCTTCCTCGTTTGCGGATTTACTGGATATCGTGGGGATGTGGGAAACCGATCTCAAAGAAGAAAACACAGAGTACAGTCTTCTTGAATTCACTCAGAACCTCAGTGATAAATTGCTGAACATGCTATTGTTGCAAGCATTCGGTGATTGCATCGCATCCGATGTTCCATATACATTGGATACGCCGGCATTCCGAACTTGTTTACAGAAACTGGAAGCGCTGTTGCCAATGCTTGAAGAATATCAAGTGGAGGACGCTATTTTTTCCTGGAATTGGAGCGATCTGCCAACCTCGCTTCTGACCGAGCGTTCAGTTTCTGTCCTTCCAACTGCCTATTACGTGTCCTCGACGCGCGTCAATCAAGTAGTACCTATGCCGCTTGCTCTTTCCGCAGACATCGGTCCTGTGTATCCAATGTATTTGACGGTGTATGTGGTCAATCCGAATTCTCCCAATCTGGATCTTGCAATGGCATTTCTTGAAGATGTGAGCAAGCATATGCGACCTGAAATGCGTCTTTGTCTATGCCCTGATTATAATGAGCCTGTGATAAATCCCTACTACGAAAGAGAAATGCAAGCGCTAAAAGAAGAACAAGATACGCTTACACAAGTACTGTCCGCTGCCGAAGATGATGAATCCCGCGAGATATTCAAAGGAAATCTGGAAAACCTGGAATTGTATATGGAGCAGCTTGAAAATGAGCGATGGAATGTTTCTCCTGAGCGTATCGCTGCATACCGGGAGATAGCCGATCGCTGTATCGTTCTCAACGATATGTCCAGTCTATGGGCAGAAGAAACATATACACTTTCACAGCGTTTCCTTCAGCAGCAGATGCATGCAGATCAGTTCATCACCGAATACCAGCGAATCATTCGAATGAAGCAGTTGGAGATGGAGTGACCAGAAAGCCGTTTCTGGAGAAAGGGAAGACATATGAAGAAGCGTCACTTTGAACAACAGCCCCAAGAGCCATGGGGACAGAGTCACAGGCCTGTGCCACCTCCGGATGTGGGGAGAAAGAGACACAGAAGAAAACACTCTGGGTTTGCGCTTTTACATGGTTGTAGGATTTGTCACATTGGTGATGCTCGCATTTCGTTTTCTGATTGTCCCGATTCTGGTGATGGCAAATGGGGGGATCTGATTGAAACGTTTTTTCAAAGGGCTCGGGAAGATCCTCGCATCAGCATTATGTCTCTCGCTTTGTATTGTATTTTTGCCTTACGTCTATCGTGCGGTCTCACAATGGCTCCCGGATGGATCAAGAAATGCAGTGAATGTCTCTGCCATCCTCTCCAGGCATATGGAAGAATCTGCAAGACTGGAGACCTCTCATGTAATGGATGAAGGCGTAGTTTCCTCCTCTGTTGATGCGCTATGGATCGGTCAGGTACAGAATGTTGTCATGGAATATGTCTATGAGGCCAGTATCGGAGTGGATCTCAGGAAGATTCGGATGCATATCAGCGGTAACCGGCTGACACTTACGCTCCCCAGTCGGGAAATCATCAATGACAGCATTACCGTTACGCAGGTGGACAAAGACGATTTCTGGTTTCCGCTCTCTGAGACGCGCCGTGCAGAACTGATTGAAGCGGAACGTGTCAAATGCCGCGAACACTATCTCTCAGAAAATGAGGAAACGATGCAAGCAGATGAAAACACCATGCGAGTACTGTCTGATTATATCAACGGTCTTCTTTCCGAAATCGGCAAGTATAATGTGGATATACAATTTGATACCGAAGGTGAATAAGTATAGGGCGAGCATTAACTCGCCCTTTTCAAAAGGCTTATCCAATTCAAACAGAACAGAGTCTGTTTTTTGTTGCGCAACCTTTTCTTCTTGACTATAATACCATCATGTTCTTCTTGAACACGAGTTGCAAAATGAAAGGAAGATGCGATATGCGAAGCCAATTAGTGGAGCTTCGTGCTGCTATGCAGCGCGCTGGAATTGATTATTATCTTGTCGTTACCGACGATGTCCATGCTTCGGAATATACAGGGAGTCATTTTAAGTGCCGCGCCTATCTAACCGGATTTACTGGAAGTGCAGGGACCGCCCTTGTGTCCAAGGACTTTGCCGGGGTGTGGACGGATGGCCGTTATTTCCTGCAAGCAGCGGATCAGCTTCGCGATACCGGATTCGAGCTGTGCAAGATGGAGGAGCCGGGGGTTCCCAAAATAGAGGAATACTTAAAAGAGCACCTCAAAGAAGGCGAAGTGCTTGGCTTTGATGGCAGGACAGTAAGCGCAGCTTCTTTTACCTTGTACAAAGGGATCGCTGATAAAGCAGGTGCCGCACTTAAGACAGACCTTGATCTGGTAGGAGAGATCTGGCAGGATCGCCCTCCGCTTTCCGCAGAGAAGGTGTTTGAACTCGGGATCGAATATACAGGAAAAACGAGAGCAGATAAACTCTCTGAGCTTCGGCATGCGATGTCGGAGAAAAATGCAGATACACTTATTCTTGCTTCACTTTCGGATATCAACTGGTTGCTCAACATTCGTGGAAATGATGTAAGATGTACGCCCGTTGTTCTTTCCTTTGCCATCATCGGCAGGGAGAGTGCGGATCTTTTCATTAATCCGCATACGCTGTCTTCGGAGATTCAGCAGCATCTTGCATCCGATGGGATCCAGATTCGGCAATACGATGAAATTTATGACGCAATCCGGATGATACCGGAAACGTCTACCGTGTTGCTTGACCCATCCACCGTAAACAGCAGTATTCGCAATGCTGTACCGAAAGCTATCCATGTCATTGAAGACAAGAATCCGACAGAACTCGCAAAGGCTATTAAAAATCCCATTGAGGTGGCCAACTTCCGCAAAGCACATGTGAAGGACGGCGTAGCTGTAACGCGTTTTATGTACTGGGTCAAGCAGAATGTAGGGAAGATTCCAATGGACGAGCTGAGCGTGGCGGAAAAGCTTCTTTCATTCCGCCGTGAACAGGAGCACTTCATTGAGGAAAGCTTCGATCCGATCATGGCCTATGGACCGCATGGTGCGATTGTCCACTATGGTGCCACAGAGGAAACCAATGCGAAAATTGAACCGCGTTCTTTTCTCCTTTCGGATACCGGCGGACATTATCTTGAGGGAACCACCGATATCACAAGAACGTATGCTCTGGGGGAATTGACAGACGAAGAAAAGCGTTGTTATACCCTTGTCCTCAAAGGGCATCTGTCTCTAGGAGCGGTGAAGTTTAAGTACGGTGCCACTGGCTATTACCTGGATTATGCTGCGCGGAAGCCGTTGTGGGACGCAGGCATGGACTTCAACCATGGAACGGGGCACGGCGTGGGATATGTCATGAGCGTTCATGAGGGACCGCATGGTTTTCATATGCGTTTGCGTCAGGGAACGACGCCGCCCGTTCTTGAACCAGGTATGATAACAAGTGATGAGCCGGGATTATATCTAACGGGCAAGTTTGGAGTACGCCTGGAAAATCTGACAGTAGTATGCGAGGATACACAGACCGACTTCGGTCGTTTCCTGCATCTGGAATATTTAACTCTGGTCCCTTGGGACCTTGATGCAATCGTACCGGAGATGCTCACCGAGGAAGAAAGACAAGCGCTCAATGCCTATCACAAGAATGTATTCGACCAGATCGGGCCGCTGTTGCCTGAGGCGGAACGGGATTGGCTCGCCAAGGCTACACGTGCAATCTGATCAGTATTGCCAGCTGGAGGAGATGAAATGAAAAAAGGGGATGCCACGAAACAAGAAATATTGAATGTGGCTGACAGGCTTTTTTGCACCAAAGGATATGATGATACCAGCGTACAGGATATCCTTGACGTCATGCATGGAACAAAGGGCGGTTTTTACCATCATTTTCCTTCTAAAGCAGCTGTGCTGGAAACCCTTTGCAGGACGCGTGCAGAAAAGGCACGGGAATCTGCGGAGCATGATATTGAGCTTACCAATGATTTTATGGAACGAATCAATACGATTTTACAGCGTATGATTCCCATTCGCATGGATGACATTGCCTTTGTCTCCGTGCTCCTTCCGCTTCTGGACAGGCCTGAGGGCATGTCGATCCGTGTAGTCTATCAGGAAGCTCTTTTGCAGTCCTTCACCTGGCTTCTGACAAAAGAGGTTGCCAAGGCGACAGCCGAAGGTATTTTGCTTCCCATTTGCCCGGATATCGCTATTCCTGTATTGACGCTGCTCAATGCATGCTGGTTGGAAGCGGCAAAGCTTCTTTTGGAAGCAAAAGAAGCGAACAAACGATGTGATACAGGTGCACTACAAAATGTGCTTGCACGCTACAGGCGTTCTATTGAGGTCTTGCTCGACGCGCCGTACGGGAGTATTCAACTCATTGATTTGGATGTCTGGGACAAAATCGCGCAGCATCTAACTATGCCCAAACATTAACATGGCAGGAGGGAACAGTCTTGAGTCAAGTACCTACACCCCATATCTCCGCTAAAGAAGGAGATTTTGCTGAAACTGTATTGATGCCGGGGGATCCGTTGCGCTCCCAGTTCATAGCCCAGACCTATTTGGAAAATCCAGTGCTTGTCAATAACACGCGAGGGGTACAAGGATATACCGGGTATTATCACGGTAAACGCGTGTCGGTTATGGCTAGCGGCATGGGTATTCCAAGTATCGGTATCTACTCCTATGAGCTGTACCATTTTTACGGCGTGAAGAATATCATTCGAGTTGGCACTGCAGGCATGCTGAACCCCGCACTGAAAGTGAGGGATATTGTGCTGGGCGTCAGTTTCTACACGAATTCGTGCTATGGTCGTCAGTTCGGCTTTGATGGAAATCTTGCACCGTGCGCCTCCTGGGAGCTTCTCTCCAAAGCGATGGAGGCAGGGAAAAAACTTGGTCAAGTGCCGATTCCCGGAGCCATGTACTCTTCAGATGTATTCTATGACGCCTCTGACAGCAGCGCAAAGCTTCAAAAGCTAGGTGTGCTAGCTGTGGAGATGGAAGGCGCTGCGCTGTATCTGAACGCTGCAAGTGCAGGTAAGAATGCGCTGGTCATCTGCAGCATTTCGGATAATCCTTTTACAGGGGAAGGTCTCAGTGCGCAGGAGCGCCAGGTAAGCTTCACCAAAATGATGGAAATCGCATTGGAAACCGCCTGATCAAAAGAGGCTGCAGTTCTATACTGCAGTCTCTTTTGATCTGTAAAGGGTCTGTTATGCTATTGCTCCACAATGGAAACCGACTGACTCTGGCTGTATTTACATTTTTCTCGGATCATGAAAGACCGCAGGGAAAGCTGTTGTCCAGAAGTTTCAGTCATCCAAGGCCTGAAAGGCAGT
>JAFUZB010000365.1 GCA_017476845.1 Clostridia bacterium | reverse complement strand
TGCACCCCTTTTTAGAGCACTATTTAGAGTAATGTTGCTCTAACCGTTATGATAGTCCGATTTATCAGTGTTTTCAAGGGTTCTAGACGGTTTTGGGGATACAAAATTCGTTTTTAGAGCAATGTGCCAGGAAATTTAGGTGCGAAAGCCTGAGGAGCTCGTGCCTCGCCTCCCTGGCATTATAGCCCTTGTGCATCGCGCGCAGCACCGCATCCGATCCGCTCTCCACCCCGATGTTGAGCTCATTGATGCCAAGCTTTCGAAGCGCGCTCAGTTCCGCATCCGTCTTGCCGGAGATGTTTCGGATGGACGCGTACATGGCGATGGTCTGGGCATGGGGCAGATAGCGGTGAATCAGCTCCGCAATCCGGCAGAGGCGCTCATAGGACAGGGTGAAGGGGTCTCCGCTCTCCAGGAAAACCCTGGAGATCCCCTCCTTCCATGGTTCAGCTTCCTGAAGGTCCGCCTCAATCTGGGATAGCGGCTCTACGGTGAACGGGACATCCCGGTACATCGTACAGAAGGCGCACCGGTTGTGGGAGCATCCTGTCGTCACCTGCAAAAGGAAGGAACGCGCCTCAAAGGGCGGACAGTAGACAGGACCTGTAAAATGCATATGCTGCAAGCCTCCTCTCGTGATGTCTCCGGGAAAGCGAAATACAGAAAGGGAGGCAAGAGAGCATTCTCTGTATTTTCTCACTCTCCCTGGTGCGCGGTCGCGAAATAGAGAATATCTGCGATCGGGCGCTTGCTCCGCGTGTTGATCTTTTCACCGTTCAATACCAGCCACGTGGAGGAACCGCCATCGAGATTATACGCCTGCTCTACGCCCAGCTCCGAAAGAAACTCTCCGAGCTCCGGCAGGGTCAGTCCCTTGGATCCCTTCTGCTCCGGTCCGTGGCAGGTCACGCACAGGTAGGAGAGCGGTCCTGTCTGGCATAGCACCTGGCGCTGTGCGCGCTTCTTTGTGCCGCCCATGGTTTCCGCACAGTAGCCCTCCTGCACCTCCCCGTCGATGATGAGTCCCGGGCCGAAGGCAAAGGAATGCATGATGGGTCCCCACGTATCCGCTGCCGCTTCAAAGTCTTTCCGGGAAGGGGTTTTGAGGATATGCATGTCTCCCCGCGCGTCGATGAGCAGGGCATCGTATGTCCCAAAATCCGCTTCCCGCTGGAGGACGAAATTGCGGATGATGCAGCCTTCCTTTCGGTCCACGAAATAATCCCCATCGATGGCGAGCACCGCATGCACCCGCCTCGCGATGATCTCCGCATAGACCGGTTTCTTGGAGATCCTTCCCCTGTCAAAGGCGCCCGATTTTGCCCCCGCAGTCCGCAGCTGCGAGGCATCCGCGATCCGGACATAGGTGAGGAAGATCTTCGTATCAAAGGCACGTGTCGTCTCGATATGCACCGAAATCGTATCATCCGCATACCCCGACCCATCCGGAAAATAGGCAGAAGGATCCGGAAGGATGGGCGCTACCTCGCCCGCAGGCAATACGTTTATCTGTACGTCTTCCGTCTCGCCCATCCCGCTGCCCTGCAGGAAAAAGAGCGCGGTCAAAAGAAGGCAGACCCATCCCTTATATCGCATTCCTCGCATCTCAGGCACCTCTCTTCTTCATCTGATGCATCTCATAAGCGTTTCATGACGCTTCCCTTGATTGGACGAAGAAAGGGTGCCTGAGGTTTACTTTTTCACAGAATGGGCACAAAAATCAGGGTGCTCAGCTTACCTTACGAAGGATCTGTCTCAAGCAGCATTGCAAGATCCAAGTCCCGGATGGCAACGATCCGTGGTTCTTCCTCGTGAAGGGCGGATACATACACCAGCTTGTATGCGGGCGCGGCACCCGGATAGATAACCGTCCCTGTGCACAGAAAGCAGTGCACCTCCTCCGGCATGCAGCCAAGATAGGCAAGCGGCACATAGCTTACGCCAAGCAGTCCCTCCATGGCCTGCGTAAAAAGCGTTTCCATATCCTCCCCGAGCACAATGCTCTCAGGGATCTGCCTGGCTTCCTCGCTCATCCCCGGTGCAAATGCAAAGCAGCATATGATAACGAGAAGCCCTGTCATCCATTGTTTGATTTTCCTCTTCATTCCCGGCTTCCTCCTTCATTTTCTGTGTTCTGCCCCCTCTCCCCTATCCTCCGCATCCGCTGCGCATAGCAGTGGAGGAAGTAGACGATCTCGGCGACCCCTGTGATCGTCCAGCTGAAGATGTAGAGCAGATAAAGCGCGCGAATGGTGTGAAAGTGCGCAAACACCGTATATACCCAGATGACACGGAACACGCATGAGCCCAGCATGACGATGACCGTCGGCCAGAGACTGCGCCCAAGACCCCTTGAGGCAGCAATCGTACAATCCATAAAGGCGGAAAAGGCATACGAGAACCCCATGACGCGAAGTCTTTCCATTCCGGCCTGGACGACTGCGCTGTCGTGGGTGAAAAGGCCCAGGAAAGCCCGGCCAAAAATGACCAGGAAGGCGCTGAGCACCGCCGCAATCCCGAAGGAGAGTCCCAGGCAGATGAGATAGCTTTTCCTGACACGTGCCCGGTTGCCCGCCCCATAGTTTCGGCTCATAAAGCTGGAGCAGGCCGTATAGACGGCGGCCATCACATCATACACCAGCGGATCCGCGTTTGCGGCAGCGGCACTGCCCTCCACCACAACGGCATCAAAGGTATTGACCCCGGCCTGGATAAACAGGTTGGCGAGGGCAAAGATCGCGTTCTGCAGTCCCGAGGGCACAGAGAGGGCAAGGATCTGCCTGCACTTTTCCGGCGAGATACGCAGTCTCTCCCTGCGGATGGCGACGGCATCATCGCGGCGAACAAGAAAGACGAGCATCAAGGCAGCGGAGACACACTGGGAGAGCGCGGATGCCAGGCCCACCCCCATCTCTGCCATATGCAGCGGAACAACAAAGAGGATATTGAGAAGCACATTCAGCACCCCGGCCAGGGTGAGGAAAATGAGGGGATGCCGCGTGTCCCCGGCCGCTGAGAGCACACCGTTTCCGAAGTTGAACAGGGCCAGAGCCGGCATCCCGATCAGATACATACGCAGATATCGGATCGCCCCTTGGAGAAGCACGTCCTTTGTGCCGAGGAGACACAGGATAGCGGGGGTGAAGGCAAAGCCCAAAAGAAAGAGGAGCAGGCCCGTCACAAGAAGGACAAGACAAGAGGTATGCACGCTCTCCGAGGCATCGCGCCACTTGCCTGCCCCAAGAAACCTGGCCACCGTCACATTGACGCCGCTCCCCATGCCGATCACAAACCCGGTGAACAGGGATACCAGGATACTGGTGGAGCCCACCGCGCCCAGTGCTTCGGGCCCCGCGAACCTCCCCACGACCGCGATATCGGACATATTGAAGAGCACCTGCAGGACATTGGAAGCCATCAGCGGGACACTGAAGCGGACAACAGCGGGCAAAAGCGGCCCTTCCGTCATGGAGACCTCGCGTGCTTTGCGCATCACACTGCACTTCTCCTTTTCGACATGCAAAATCCCTCCATCACGGGGACGAGGGACTCCAAAATCTGTATGTTACAGCCACTGGCTGCGCGCTTGGTTATTCTTTACCCATCCGGGAATTCCTTCCTTGAGATCTCCCCTTTCCGATGATCTGTGCTACAATGGCACGCGTCACCCGAATGCATCTTCCAGGCAAAGGAGAAAAGTCCGTGTCCAACCGTCTACGCGCCGTATCCCGCCATTTTCTTTCGCGCCCGCATATGCTGCGCCGGATCCTGATCCTACTTGCCAGCGTATGCTGCATGGGCGTATGTGTCGCCATCTTTGACCAAATCCGTTTCGGAACCGATCCCTGTTCGGTACTGAACCTTGCCATGAGCCGCAGGCTGAACATGGATTTTGGGACCTATCAGCTATTGTGGAATCTCGTTCTGGTCGTCATTATCCTCTCCCTAAAGGAATGGCGGCGCATTGGTCTGGGGACTCTGGCCAACATGACGCTCGTCGGCTACGCAGCCGATTTTTCCCATTGGATCATTGACCGCATTCATCCGCTCACAGAGGAAACCCTCCTTGTGAAGAGCATCGTATTTCTTCCGTTCATGGCCCTCTTTCTCATTGCCGTATCCTTCTATATTGCCGTCGATCTTGGCGTTGCGCCCTATGATGCCATCCCGCAGATCATTTCCGGAAGACAGCACCGCTTTCGCTT
>JAFUZB010000364.1 GCA_017476845.1 Clostridia bacterium | reverse complement strand
GGCTGGACCAACGATGACCTGCCCGATCTGGGTGCGGAGAACACCTTTGAACAGTGCGTGAGCGAAATGGCGCTCGCGGGCTTCAAGGGAAGCGAAATCGGAAACAAGTATCCCCAGGACGTCAACGTCCTCAAGCACAAGCTGGATGTGCGCGGGCTGCAGATCTGCAATGCCTGGTTCTCCACGCTCTTTACGTCCCAGCCCTATGAGGTGACGATCGAAAATTTCATCAAGCATCGCGACATGCTCTATGGCCTCGGTGCAAGGGTGATCGGTGCGAGCGAGCAGGGCGACTCCATCCAGGGAAAGAATGTCAACATCTTCGGTGACCAGAAGGCCGTGTGGACCGATGAGCAGTGGGCACTGATTGCCAAGGGCTACAATGAGCTTGGCGCGCTCGCCCAGGAGAAGGGCATGACCCTCACGATGCATCATCATATGGGCACAGGCGTGCAGACTGTGGAGGAGATCGACCGCTTCATGGACATCGTGGATCCGGAGAAGGTCTTCCTGCTCTTTGACTCCGGTCACCTGACCTTTGCGGGCATCGACCCTGTCCCGGTGCTGGAAAAGTACATTTCCCGCATCCGTCACATCCATCTCAAGGATTGCCGCCTGAAGATTCGTGACCAGGCGCGCGCTGAGGGGTGGAGCTTCCTGACTGCCGTGCGCAACGGTGTCTTCACCGTTCCCGGTGATGGGGATGTCGACTTTGCCCCGATCTTCGATATCATTGAGAAGAGCGGCTATGAGGGCTGGGTCGTGGTTGAAGCGGAGCAGGATCCCGCCAAGGCCAATCCGTTTGAGTATGCCAAGATGGCGAGAAGCTATATTCACGAGAAGACGGGTCTGTAAGCCCAAGGGCTACTGATCTGCAAATGAAGATGGTACCCGAACGAGGAAGGCGCATTGCAGCGTGCCTTGCCTGTTCGGGTACCATCTTTGTTGGAGACGTGATTTGCCTGCTGCGTTCAGGAAGCCGAGAGATGAAACGCCTCGGCGATGCGTATTGTCATGCGAAGGTTGATCTCAAAGAGCTGATGATAGGTATCCTTTCCGTGGAAGAAGGCAAGGCAGATGCACTGTATGCCGTAGAGTACATAGGGCACGGCCATGCGCTCGTCCTGTGTCAGGGCGGCGAGCGTGTCATAGCCTGCAAGCAGGTCTTCCAGGAGGCGACACCAGGCGGTCATGCATGCCTCAGTGTCAGTGAAATGCTCGGAGAGGATGCCGGTGGCGGCATACAAGGGATCCCACAGACGGACGCCAAGGCAGGAGAGCCTGAAGTCGGAAAAACCGTAGTCGTTGCCGGTCCACAGAACGCAGGAAGGATGCATGTTGCGATGAATGGGCTGCGTGGTGAGATGTGCGCAGAGCGGAGCAAACTGTGTGCGATACTGCGAAGCGGACAGCGGGAGAGAGAGACTCGGGGGAAGGGAATCCAGTGCATGACAGACCGTTTCCACGAGATCCATATCTTCCAGCGGCTCAAGATCGGTATCGTTTAAGGCACAAAGGGCTTGGTCCAGGCGGCCGATGGCCTCGCCGAAATGAAAGGCAGGCGCTGTGAGATGCGCGGAGGCGAAGAGCTGCGATGAGGAGAGAGGTATGCCGTCTGGTTGCCTGACAAGCAGGTACCAGTTTTGCCCGAGGCTACTCACCGTATTCCCGTTTCTGTCCGGCATAGGGATGGCCGCGCGCACCCCGTGCACAGAAAGGGAGGTACAGAGGCTCGCGTGTGTCATGAGCGGGCCGGGCAGGGGTGCAACATAGAGCAGCAAGTTGTCACCGATGGCATAGGTGTCCGTTGAGGGGATACCGGTTTCATGGATGACGGGGTGAATATCCCGGGAAGCTAGCGAGAGGTCATAACCTTGGAGAAGTTGGTCAAGCTCCTGATGGCTGAAGGGAAGACCGGGTCGTGTTTCGGACAGGTTGATGCGCTCGGGCCGGCGAGGATGGGCAGTCTCAAGAAAACGGGTGGGACTCATGCGGTAATCGCGCACAAAGGCGCGATAGAATCCGGCATAGGTCGAAAAGCCGTATCGGACGGCGACATCCAGCATGTTGGCTCCCTGAGAGATATCAAAGATGGCATACTGGAGCCGCCTTGAGCGCAGATAGCTCATGAAGCTCAGGCCGGTCTCCTGGTGAAAGAGCGCAGCGAAATGACCTTCGGAATAGCCGAGCATGGCGGCTGTTTCGGGCAGGGTAACGGGCTCGGTAAGGTGGGTGTCAAGATAGTCCAGACAGGTCTGGATGGCTTGCATAGTGTTCAAGGGCAATCAACTCCTTGGGGTGATGGCGGAAGGATAACACGGTGTGGCCAGATTGTCCTTTCCGAAACTGCGGAGTTTGTTGTGCAGACAGGAGACGCGGGGTCTTTGCCCTTCCTTTGCAGCATGGCCCTGCGGCCGGTATAATGTCCTATCATCAAGCATCCATCGGTAAAGTTTGTGTCTCCGATGCAAAAGGCACCGGACAGGACAAAGGCCAAGGCGTAAGATACCGTAAGATGTATGCAGGATGTGTGCATACCGGGATATCCCGGCGCATCCTGCAGAAGGGAGAGGGCAAGGTGCGTTATTCAGATGATACTTCAGGTTTTGTACGACTTTCCAATGTGATACCTGATGCACTGCAGGAGATCCGGTATCATTCGACCTATAACTTTATCGGTGACAGGATCGACGGCTATGATGACCCTATAGCTTTTTTGACGCGCGAGGCGGCTCAGCACCTGAAGGGGGCGAGTGATGCGTTTGCTGCGATGGGCTACCGGATCAAGATATGGGATACCTACCGCCCGCAGATGGCGGTGGACCATTTCATGCGATGGGCGGAGGATATCGCGGATACGCGCATGAAACCGTATTTCTACGCGAATCTGGACAAGTCGGTCCTGATTCCGGAGGGGTACATTGCTAGGCATTCCGGGCATACGCGCGGAAGCACGGTGGATCTCACACTGCTGGATATGCGCACAGGCTGTGAAGTGGATATGGGCGGTGCTTTTGATGACTTTTCCGAGCGCTCCCATCCGGATTTTCGCAGGATATCCCAGCAGCAGTATGCACACAGGATGCTTTTGCGCGATACCATGATGCATCACGGATTCCGCCCGATCACCTCAGAGTGGTGGCACTTTACGCTTGCGGACGAACCCTGGCCGGATACGTATTTCACCTTCCCGATTAAGGCGGATATCCTGTCATAAAAAAGGGATTGCTGTGCGCAATCCCCTTTCTCGTGCGTAGTATCGGGCTTAACTGTTGATATTCCTGACAGCGTCGGACAGATAAGCGCTGACAATGCGTGCATCCTGTGCAATGGTCATCCACTGCACGCCGCGTTCCACAAGCTCCATGCAGGAGGCCTTGGTGGGGCCTGCGCAGGAACCGCAGAACTTGCCGTTTTCCGCAGCCAGGCGGGCGGTGCGCCTCTGGACCTGCGCGATAAGCTCCGGCTTGTCCTGGGGAGGTACGTCCGTCATGGACATCCCCAGATCGGCAGGACCGACAAAGAGCGACTGGTATCCGGGCACGGCGGCAATCTCGTCGAGGTGTTCTACGGCCTCCATGCTTTCGATCTGGAAGATCTTCCAGACCTCATCCTTGGCCTTGCGCAGATAATCGGGTTCATTGTCCAGACCATAGCGGATGGCACGAAGCGGTCCGATACCGCGCTTCCCACCGTCTGCCGGATAGGTGCAGGCCTCCACGGCCTGTCTTGCGATCTCGGGCGTATTGACGAAGGGGAAGATGATGCCGTCGGGTCCCATATCCAGGGTATTCTTGATCTGATAGTATTCTACGCCGGGAACGCGCACAAAAGCGCATGCGCCCGCAGACTGTGCGGCAAGCACATGGTGGTAGATTTCCCTGCGGTCCATCATGCCGTGTTCGCTGTCGATCCAAACAAAATCGCAGCCGGAATAGCCAACGATCTCACTGACGGACGAGTCGGCAAAAAGCACGAAAACGCCTACGACAGGCTTGCCCTGTCGCATTTTCTCTGTGATACGCTGCAGTCTCTCATTCAATTGTGGGACACCCTTTCTGATCTTCTTTTCGCGCGTGTGGATGAAATGGCAGGCACACTGTGACACACTGATGCAGGCCTGCATTTGTGCAACAGTGTACGCTGTGCAAGCAGGATCCGTCAACAGGTGAGTTGAAGAGGTAGCACATGGATACGCGAAAGTGTTTGCCTGCAAACGAAACAAGGGTGCTTGTTGGTCGTATCTTCAGGAGGATGCACGCTGCGTGTGCAGGCTTTCAGAACCCTGATGAGCCGCCAAAAGTCACATTGTCAAAAGGTGTGGGTCATGCTATCATGGCGCATGCGGGTGGTTCGACTGCAGGCTTTGCAAATGCAAGGCACAGAAGCAGCAAAGCGGCAGGCGCGGACAGCCGAGAGAGTCATTTCCGGGGCACGAAATGCCCCGCAAGGATCAAACTTCAGGGAGGACAACCAATATGCGTATTGCACTGATCAACGAAAACAGCCAGGCCGCCAAGAACAGCCTGATCGAAGCCACACTCAAGAAGGTAGTGGAACCCATGGGCCACGAGGTGGTCAACTACGGCATGTACACGGCTGACGACGCCTGCCAGCTGACCTATGTCAAGAATGGCCTGCTTGCGTCCCTGCTTCTGGAAAGTGGCGCTGCGGACTATGTGGTGACCGGCTGCGGCACCGGCGAGGGCGCAATGCTTGCCTGCAACAGCTTCCCCGGCGTGCTCTGCGGCCATATCGTGGATCCGTCCGACGGCTATATGTTTGCCCAGATCAATGACGGCAACTGTGTTGCGCTTCCCTTCGCCAAGGATTTCGGCTGGGGCGCCGAGCTTAAGCTGGAGATGATCTTCCAGCAGCTCTTCGGCTTCGGCCACGGCAACGGCTATCCCAAGGAGCGCGTGGTGCCCGAGCAGCGCAACAAGAAGATCCTCGACGGCGTGAAGCAGGTGACCTATCGTCCCCTGATCGATATCCTCCACGACCTGGATCAGGAATTTGTCAAGGAGACCATCAGCGGGGAGCACTTTGCCGAGCTCTTCTATCCCAACTGCAAGGATGAAGCCATTGCGGCGTATCTCAAGTCCCTGAACGCATAAGCGCGGAGAAGAACACAATTCCATGAACAGACACCTCAAAATGGCCCTTCGCTATGTCAAGGGCCATATCCTTTTCTATGTCCTCGGTATCCTCTCGCTCCTGGTGGTGGACGTGGTCAACACCTTCATTCCCCGACTGACGGGCGCGCTCACCGACGGACTGGCCTACGGCGTGACCCGGGAGGGAAACACGCTTGCCATGACCATGGCGGACGTCTGGCCGCTGGCGCTGAAGATCCTTTTGTGCGGCGCGTTCATCACCCTGGGCAGGTTCGGCTGGCGCTACTTTATCTTTGGGGCCGCGCGCTCCATTGAGAAGGAGATGCGCAACGACCTCTTCGGTCACCTGGAGAGGTTGAGCATGCGCTATTATCACGCGCATAAGACCGGCGACCTCATGGCCCATTTCACCAACGATCTGCAGTCGGTAAGACAGCTCCTTGGCATGACAGTGATCTCGACCTTTGACGCATCCGTCATGCTGGTCCTGGTCATCTATTCCATGCTGCGGTATGTGAACCCGAGGCTGACGCTCATTGCGATCCTTCCCATGGTGCTTATCATCTTCGGGGACATTCTCTTTGGCAAGGCGATGCACAAGCGCTTCCTGCTGCGCCAGGAGGCCTTCTCCGACCTGACCGACATGGTGCAGGAATCGGTGAGCGGCATCCGGGTCATCAAGGCGTATGTGCAGGAGCATCTGGAGCTTGCGGCCTTCGCCAAGCAGAACGAGAACACCCGCGAGAAAAACCTCGGTGTGGTGCGTTTGGTCGCCATGGCGATGCCGCTTCTGGACCTTGTGATCGGGATATCCATGCTCATCACCTTGGTCTACGGCGGCTATCTCACCATTCACGGCGAAATGACGCTCGGCCAGTTCGTGGCCTTCAACAGCTACCTTTCCATGCTCGTCTGGCCCATGATGGCCGTGGGCGAGTGCATTTCCTCCCTGTCCCAGGGGCTTGCGAGTTTGCAGAGAGTGCAGGCGATCATGGACGAAAAGCCCGAGATTGAGGACCGCAAGGATGTGCGCAAAGATATCACCGCACTGCAGGGCGGCTTTGCCCTCGATCATCTGACCTTTGCCTACCCGGACGGGGACGGAAGTCCGGTGCTGGAGGATGTGAGTGTGTCCATCCGCCCCGGCGAGACCCTTGCTATTGTCGGACGGACCGGTTGCGGCAAGTCCACCATCGTGAGTCTCCTGGAGCGGCTGTACGACACGGAAAGGGCGCATATGGTGACGGTGGACGGCGTCCCTGTCT
Source organism: Clostridia bacterium (assembly GCA_017476845.1). Lineage (GTDB taxonomy): Bacteria > Bacillota > Clostridia > Christensenellales > Aristaeellaceae > UBA2943. Next base: position 7,386 of record JAFUZB010000364.1, on the reverse strand, counting down.
CCAAGGTGCCGCTCTCGGTACTGCATAGGGATATTGCCTATGTTCCCCAGGACAGCTTCCTCTTCTCGGCATCCATTGCCGAAAACATCGCCTTCGGCGTGGATAACGTGGACCGCGCGCAGATCGAGGATGCGGCCAGATGCGCCTGCATCCACGAGAGCATCATGGAATTCCCCGAAGGGTATGAGACCGTGGTGGGCGAGCGGGGCGTGACGCTCTCGGGCGGACAGAAACAGCGGGTATCCATCGCCCGCGCCCTGATCCGCAATGCCCCGATCCTGATTCTCGACGATGCGCTCTCCGCGGTGGATACGGACACCGAGGAGCAGATTCTGCGCCACCTGAAGACGCTTCGGGAAGGGCAGACCAATATCCTCATTGCCCACCGCATCTCCACCATCCAGCATGCGGATCATATCCTGGTGCTGGAGGACGGCAAGGCTGTCGAGTACGGTTCGCATGCCTCCCTCATGGAAAAGGGCGGCGTCTACCGTGCCATGTATGAGCGTCAGCAGCTCGAAAAGCAGCTGCATGCCATGCACGAGGGAGGTGAGGAAGCGTGAAGCTTTTTAAGCCCCTTCGGCAGGACGACGATCCCATCGCCTACTCGGGCAATGTCTTCGTGCGCCTCATCGGCTATATGAAGCCCTACCTGAAGATGTTCATTGTCTGCCTTGTGCTGGTACTTGCGGGGACGGCGCTGGACGTCTATAGGCCGGTGCTCATCGGAAACGCGATCGACGACTACATCACCGGGGAGGTCGCCCTGAAACTTAGCCAGGATGCGCGCTTCAAGGGGATTCTCATCGCCGGCGGTCTCTATATCCTTGTGCTGCTTGCCCGGTTTGTCTGCAACCGCTTCCAGTATCTGCTCATGCAAAAGATGGGACAGAACATCATCTACGATCTGCGAAGCGAGCTCATGGCCCATGTGCAGAAGCTGACGATGCGCTTTTTCGACGTGACGCCGGTGGGCAAGATCGTGACGAGGATCACCAACGATGTGGAGGCGATCAACGAGGTCTACTCCAATATCCTCGTCAAGCTCTTCCAGAACACGGTGAAGGTCCTGGCCCTTGCGGGCATCATGCTCGCCCTGGATGTGCGCATGGCGCTCTACAGCTTTATCCTGGTGCCGGTCATCGTTGTGCTCACGGTCGTCTTCCGCAGGCTCTCCCGCGAGGCCTTCCAGGTGACAAGAAGCCGCGTGACAGAGCTGAATACCTTTCTCTCGGAGCATCTCTCGGGCATGCGCCTCATCCAGGTGTTCGGCCGGGAAGAGAGAAAGCACGAGGCTTTCTGTGAAAAGAGCGAATCGCTCTATGAGGCCAACAGCCGGGAGATCTTGATCAACGCACTCTTCCGTCCCTCGACCTACATGACCTATGTGGCTGCTCTGGTGCTCCTTTTGGTGGCAGGGGCCTCGGAGGTCATCGGGGGCACGGTATCCCTGGGCACTCTCTACATCTTTATTCAGTACATCGACTCCTTCTTTAATCCCATTCAGGAGCTGGCGGAGCAGTTCTCCACCCTGCAGAGCGCGCTTGCCTCGGCCGAGAAGATCTTTACCCTCCTGGATATGCAGCCGGACTTTCCGGCGGATGAGCATCCCACGCTGCTTCCCGAGATCCAGGGCCGCATTGAGTTCGATCATGTGTGGTTCGCCTACAAGGGAGAAGACTGGGTGCTCAAGGATGTCTCGTTTGTCATCGAGCCCGGGCAGCGCATCGCCTTTGTCGGGGCGACAGGCGCGGGCAAATCCTCGATCCTCAACCTTATCGGGCGGTATTATGACGTGAACCGCGGCGAGATCCGCATCGACGGCAGGGACATCCGGACCCTTTCACGCGAGCAGATCCGACGCGCTATCGGACAGGTACAGCAGGACGTCTTTATCTTCACCGGGGACATCGCAAGCAACATCCGACTGCGCGATGAAAGCATCTCGGAGCAGGCGATCCGCGAGGCGGCACGGGACGTCAATGCCGACCGCTTTATCGACCGGCTCCCGGATACCTATCACCAGCACGTGACAGAGCGCGGCTCGACGCTCTCCTCGGGCGAGAGACAGCTGCTCTCCTTTGCCCGTACCCTGGCCTATGATCCCAAGATCCTCATTCTTGACGAGGCGACAGCCAATATCGACACGGAGACGGAGCAATGGATTCAGGAGGCCGTGGAGCGGCTGATGCAGGGCAGAACCTGCATCATGGTGGCGCATAGACTGTCCACCATCCAGCACTGCGACCGCATCATGGTCATGCACCACGGAAGGATCCGCGAGAGCGGGAGCCACCAGGAGCTGCTGGACATGGACGGTATCTACAAAAAGCTCTATGAGCTGCAACTTTTGTCCCACGGGTAAAGCAAAGGGCGCTCCACACTAATGCGGAGCGCCCTTTCGCTATGATTGATCGGAGCGTCTCGATGACTTTTTTAGTTATGGATGTGCCTCGCAAGCCTTGCTGCCACTGCGATTCGCCGCTGTTTCATCCTTCCGGGCCTCAGAGCAGGAACTCCAGATCCAGGCTGCCCCCGGGACCGGGCAGCATAAAGGCGGAGAGATCGTATTCATCGGGAACGGAGAAGGCGGCGGAGGGGTCCCTCGCCATGACACGCTCCACCCCAAGAATGTCCATGCCCACCTCCAAGGGAATCAGGGGCTGGGTGGGGTGCAGACGCCTGTCAATGAGGAAATCGTCGAACGCCTTGCGAACCTCATCCGAAACACGCTTGTCGGCAAAGAAGGAGAGGCAGAAGGCCTCGGGATCGCCGGGGGCCCAGAGATCATCCTCTGCCATGAGTGCCTTGGCGGCCTTCTCATCTAAAATCCGGCAGGGCGTGTAGGGCAGGAGAAACTGCCTGAAGCGCGTGCCGGAGACAAAAGTACCGTCCCTACGCACAGGGATATAGCACAGGTTGGTATTCATCCGCAGTGCGCTCAGTAGCTTTTCTGTAAAGGCGGCATCAGGGGCGGCGAGGAAGAAGGCCGCGCGAGGCGCTGCATGGCAAAAGGCGGAGACGAGCACTGGATTCGGGTCCCTGGAGAGAAGGATGAAGCTCTTCACACCCTTTTCCATGGGGAGCGTCAGGAGATCGGGGCGGCACTTCGCGGGGTCCAGGCCCAGTATCCAGGGCAGCCAGCAGCCGGTCTCATCGTGGCAATGCCGGAGTGCGCCTGCGCCAAGCGACATGGATTCATAGCCCAGATTGATTTCAAAGTCGGTGACATAGCGCCGGTCCACCTGCGCTATCGCCCGCTCGGCCACCGCGAAATAGGGATGGTCCTTTTCTGAGAGCATGGTCAGGAGCAGGGTGAAGAGATCATGAGGAAAGGTTCCGGTCGAAAAGTGTCGGCCGTAGTCGACGAGCTTGCGCAATTCTCTGCGCATGTTTCCGCTGGCAATGTCGTCGATGGCGCGGTTGACCGCAAGCTCTACCATGAGCCGTGACACTTGGTTGGACAAAGTGAACATCTCCCTGTTGTAAAGTGGGCATAAACAGAATATACGAAGAACGGACATGCCTTGCAAGGGGAGATGCAGGACAATGCAGAGAGATTGGGCAAAGGGGGGCGCGAGGCCGACAGTGTTGACATATGAAGCGCAGACCGTAAAATAACAGGTACCATATGCCCAAGGGCATGATTCAGGAGGAAAAGAATGCTGTATATCGGTGTAGATCTTGGAACCTCTGCCGTCAAGCTGCTGCTGATGGACGAGAAGGGCACCATCCACAATGTGGTGACCAAGGAATATCCGCTGTTTTTCCCGCATCCCGGTTGGTCGGAGCAAAACCCCGAGGACTGGAAGAAGGCCGTGCTGGACGGTATCCCCGAGCTCCTCAAGGGACAGAACCCCGATGAGGTTGCGGGCATCGGAAGCGGCGGGCAGATGCATGGTCTGGTCGTGCTCGACGAGAACGATGAGGTCATCCGCCCCGCGATTCTCTGGAACGACGGACGTACCCAGAAGCAGGTGGACTATCTCAACGAGACCATCGGACGGGACGTGCTCAGTGCCCGCACCGCCAATATCGCCTTCGCCGGCTTCACCGCCCCCAAGATTCTCTGGATGCGCGAGAACGAGCCGGACAAGTTTGCCCGCATCCGCAAGATCATGCTGCCCAAGGACTACATCAATTATGTCCTCACGGGCGTGCACTGCACCGATTACTCGGATGCCTCCGGCATGCTGCTGTTGGACGTGAAAAACCGCGCCTGGAGTAAGGAAATGCTGGATCTGTGCGGGATCACCGAGGCGCAGATGCCCAAGCTCTTTGAGAGCTACGAGTGCGTGGGAACGCTCAAGAGCGATATCGCAAAGGCCCTTGGTCTCAAGGAGAGCGTCCGCGTGGCCGCGGGCGCTGGCGACAATGCTGCGGCGGCTGTCGGCACCGGTACGGTCGGCGAGGGCGGATGCAATATCTCCCTGGGGACCAGCGGCACTGTGTTCATCTCCTCTAAGAGCTTCGGCGTCGATCCCAACAACGCCCTGCACAGCTTTGACCATGCAGACGGTGGCTTCCATCTTATGGGCTGCATGCTCTCGGCGGCCTCCTGCAACAAGTGGTTCATGGAGGAAGTCCTGAAGAACTCTGATTTTGCCGGCGAGCAGGCCGCGATCACAGATGACCGCCTGGGCAACAATCCGGTCTTCTTCCTGCCCTATCTCATGGGTGAGCGCAGCCCCATCAACGATGTGTATGCACGCTCCACCTTTACCGGCATGACCATGGATACCGGGCGCACCGAGATGGTCCAGGCAATGCTGGAGGGTGTAGCCTTCGCCATCCGCGATTCCTTAGAGGTCGCAAAGAGCCTGGGCATCCGCGTGGAACGCAGCAAGATCTGCGGCGGCGGCGCAAAGAGCCCCCTGTGGAAGAAGATCATGGCCAATGTGCTGAACATCGCCCTGGATTCCACCGACAGCGAGCAGGGCCCCGGCATGGGCGGCGCGATGTTGGCCATGGTGACCTGCGGCGCATATGAGAGCGTGCAGGCGGCCTGCGACAGCCTCGTGCATGTGGCATCGACCGTGACGCCCGATCCCGAGATCGCGGCGCGCTACGAGGAGCGCTACCAGCAGTTCCGCAAGATCTATCCTGCCCTCAAGCCCGTCTTTCGCGCCTTTGCGGAGTAAAAACTGACGATCCTTCTGTGCGGCCCTTCGGGGCCGCATTTGCATGCTTTCGGGCGGTTGTTTCGCGCCTGAAACTATGCTACACTCGCGCTTGTCCGCCTCGGAAAAGCGGCGGGAAAAACCACCAAAGGATAAAGGAAAAACAGATCCATGAATGAGCATATCGTCATCCGCGGCGCGCGGGTGCACAACCTGAAAAATGTCTCCCTCACCATCCCCCGCGACAAGCTGGTGGTCTTCACGGGCCTGTCGGGCTCGGGCAAGAGCTCGCTTGCCTTCGATACCCTCTATGCCGAGGGACAGCGGCGGTACGTGGAGTCGCTCTCCAGCTATGCCAGGCAGTTCCTGGGACAGATGGAGAAGCCCGACGTGGACGCCATCGAGGGCCTGAGCCCCGCGATCTCCATCGACCAGAAGACGACCAGCCGCAATCCGCGCTCGACGGTGGGCACGGTCACGGAGATCCATGATTACTACCGTCTCCTCTGGGCGAGAACGGGAATTCCGCACTGCCCCAACTGCGGGCGGGAGATCCGCCAGCAGACGGTGGATGAGATGGTGGACGCGATCGAAAAGTATCCGGAAGGGCAGCGCCTGCAGGTGCTGGCCCCCGTCATTCGCGCCAAGAAGGGCGAGCACAGGAAGGTACTGGAGGACGCGCAGAAGTCCGGCTTTGTCCGCGTGCGCGTGGACGGGGAGATCTATGATATTGATGAGACCCCGAGCCTGGACAAGAAAAAGCGCCACACCATTGAGCTGGTTGTGGACCGTCTCATCAACCGTCCGGGCAAGGACTTTGAAAAGCGTCTCACCGACTCTATTGAGACGGCGACCTCCCAGTCGGGAGGACTGGTGATCATGGACCTGTTTGATCAGGGTGAGCTCCTCTTCTCCATGAACTACGCCTGCCCGGACTGCGGGATCTCCATTGAGGAGCTCTCGCCGCGCATGTTCTCCTTCAACAGCCCCTTCGGCGCCTGCCCGCACTGCTCCGGCCTGGGTACCCTCATGAAGATTTCCCCGGATACCATCCTGCCCGACAGAAATCTCACGCTGCGCCAGGGCGCCGTGAACGCGATGGGCTTTCGCAATACCGATGACGACGGCATGATGAGCGTCATCTTTGAGGCACTGGGGAAAAAGTACGGATTTACCATGGATACGCCGGTCAAGGATTTCTCCGAAGCGGCGATCCATGCCCTGCTCTACGGCACCGGCGAAGAAAAGATCAAGGTGCAGTACGCCTCCGCCTATGGCCAGAGGACCTATGAGACGAACTTTGAGGGTGTCATTACCTCCATGGAGCGGCGCTACCAGGAGACGACATCGGAGAACATGAAGGAGGCCTATGAGGAGTACATGGCCGAGGAGCCCTGCCCGCACTGCCGCGGACAGCGCCTGAAGCCGGAGTCGCTGGGGGTGACGGTGGCCGGGGAGAACATTGCCGCCGTCTCCGACATGAGCGTGCGCGCCTCCATGGACTTCTTCGGTCAGCTCATGGAGAAGGTCTCCGAGCGCGACCGGATGATTGCCACCCCCATTCTCCGGGAGATCAACAGCCGCCTGCACTTCCTGGACGATGTGGGCCTGGGCTATCTCACCCTCTCGCGCGGCGCGGCGACGCTCTCCGGCGGCGAGGCCCAGCGTATCCGCCTGGCCACCCAGATCGGTTCGGCGCTCATGGGCGTGCTCTACATCCTTGACGAACCGTCCATCGGACTGCACCAGAGGGACAATCAGAAGCTCATTGATACCCTTAAGCATATGCGTGACCTGGGCAACTCCGTGGTTGTCGTGGAGCACGATGAGGACACGATGCGCGCGGCCGACTATATCGTGGATGTAGGTCCGCGCGCGGGCGTGCATGGCGGAACCATCGTTGCCCAGGGCACGGTGGAGGAGATCGAGGCGGTCGAAGAAAGCATCACGGGACAGTACCTGTCGGGGAAGCGCAGCATTCCGCTGCCGCCGCTTCGCCGCAAGCCCACGGGGATGCTGCGCATCCACGGGGCCAGAGAGCATAACCTGAAGAATCTCGATGTGGAGATTCCGCTGGGTGTCCTGTGCGTGGTGACGGGCGTCTCGGGCTCGGGTAAGAGCAGCCTGGTCAACGAAATCGTCTACAAGTTCCTCGCCCGCGAGCTCAACGGCGCCAAGACCCGTCCCGGCGACTTTGACGGGATGGAGGGCCAGGAGAAGCTCGACAAGATCATCATGATCGACCAGAGTCCGATCGGCCGCACGC
>JAFUZB010000363.1 GCA_017476845.1 Clostridia bacterium | reverse complement strand
TTTGACCATGTCGACTTTGGCTATATCCCAGAAAAAACCGTACTTCACGATATTTCCATGTATGCCGAGCCCGGTCAGAAAATAGCCTTTGTTGGCGGCACTGGCGCCGGTAAAACAACCATCACTAATCTCATCAATCGTTTCTATGATATCCAGGACGGCAAAATCCGTTACGATGATATCAATATCAACAAGATCAAAAAGGGCGATCTCCGCCGTTCGCTAGGGATTGTTCTGCAGGACACCAACCTGTTCACCGGCACAGTACTTGAGAACATTCGATACGGCAGATTGGATGCCACAGATGAAGAGTGCAAACAGGCAGCCAAGCTTGCGAACGCTGACGGATTTATCCGGCGTCTGCCGGATGGCTATCAGACACTTCTCACCGGCAACGGAGCGAACCTTTCCCAGGGACAGCGTCAGCTGATTGCCATTGCCCGTGCTGCTGTCGCAGATCCGCCTTGCTTGATCCTGGATGAAGCGACAAGCTCCATTGATACGCGAACCGAAACCTTGGTCCAAAACGGCATGGATGCACTGATGAAGGGCAGAACTACCTTCGTCATCGCACACCGCCTCTCTACCGTGCGCAATGCTGACTGTATTATGGTTCTAGAGCAGGGCCGCATTATTGAGCGCGGTACACATGATCAGCTGATTGCTGCCAAAGGCAAGTACTATCAGCTCTACACCGGGAATCCAGCAGAATCCGCATGACGCAAAGAAGAGCAGCGCCTTCTCAAAAGGCGTTGCTCTTCTTTTGATAGTCATGGTCCATCTGCTATACACATCTTTACTTCAGACGGTCAAACCTCGCTACCGCTTCCCGGGTCGCCTCTGCAGTATTAAATGCAGTCAAGCGGAAATACCCTTCTCCGCTGGGCCCAAAACCTGCACCCGGTGTGCCCACAACATGGCAGCGGTCAAGGAGCGTGTCAAAGAAGCTCCAGCTGTCCATTCCAGGTACTTTCAGCCAGATGTACGGAGAATTCTCTCCGCCATAGGCCTGTATGCCGCGCGCCAGCAGTCCTTCGCGAATCACGCGCGCATTGGCAAGGTATCCGTCGATCACCTGCTCAACTTGCGCCTTTCCTTCCGGTGTATAAATCGCTTCTGCAGCCCTCTGTACAGGATAGCTTACCCCGTTAAACTTGGTAGCCATACGGCGTTTCCACATGGCATTGATCTCAACCTTTTCTCCCTTTGCATTCTTTCCGCAAACCTCATGCGGAATAATCGTGTAGGCACAGCGCGTTCCTGTAAAACCTGCGGTCTTTGAATAACTGCAGCATTCAATAGCGACGTCTCGGGCTCCTTCCACCTCATAGATCGAGTGTGGAATCTCCTTTTGCGTGATAAAAGCCTTGTAGGCAGCATCAAAAATGATAATGGCATCATTTTCTTTTGCCCAGTCAACAAACACCTTTAACTGTGCTTTGGTGAGCACCGTGCCTGTCGGATTGTTAGGATAGCACAGATAAATGACATCGACTTTGCTCTCCGGAAGTGGCGGGATAAAACCATTCTCCGCATTGCACGGAAGATAGACCAGGCGATCCCACCGATCCTGGATATAATTGCCTGCACGTCCTGCCATCGCATTGGAATCCACATAGACAGGATACACCGGATCGGTAATAGCAATCATCGCGTCTTGAGAAAAGAGCTCCTGAATATTCCCCACATCGCATTTTGCGCCGTCAGAAATAAAGACTTCATCATAGTCAAGCGCAATCCCAAGCGGTGCATAATCATTGTCTCGGATGGCATTGACCAAGAAATCATATCCAAAATCCGGTCCGTATCCACGAAATGTGTCCGCATTTCCCATCTCGTCAACTGCCTTGTGCATAGCTTCAATCACCTTGGGAACAAGCGGCTGCGTGACATCTCCGATTCCTAATCGAATGATGTCAGCATCGGGATGCTGCTCCTTGTACACCTTCAGTCTTCTGGCTACTTCCGCAAACAGATAGGACCCTGGCATCTTTTCATATTCACTGTTAATCCGCATTGTCTGCCTCCTTGTTGTACCATTCACCGTCACAGATATATTCAGCCGGGCCGCGCATAAGAACATGCCCGTCTTCCTTCCATTCTATGGACAGATCGCCGCCCTTGAGATGGATTGTGTTTTTCTTTTCACTTTTCCCTGCCAGCACAGAAGCCACCAAAACAGCACATGCACCTGTTCCGCAGGCAAGCGTTTCCCCGCTTCCCCGTTCATAGACCCGCATGGCAAGCGTGCCATCGGAAAGGCAGTTCACATACTCCACATTGACACTTTCTGGAAAGGCATCCCAAGATTGAATCGCCTGTCCATAAGTTTCAAGCGGAAGATCTTTGAGCGGAATATCGGAGAATATAACGCAATGCGGGTTGCCCATGGAAACGCACCAACCGATTTTTCCTCCGCCCTGCAAGTGCGTGGGTAAGGTAAACCCCTGCCCATGAGGCAAGCGCACAGGAACTTCTTGTGTCTCCAGGGCTGGAATGCCCATGTCCACACAGACTTCATCGACAGTTTTTCCATGCAAAATCAGTTCGATTTCCCGTACACCGCTTTCCGTTTCCAGTGTGAATGCAGTCTTTCCAGTAAGTCCTCTCTCAAAAACATACTTCCCGATACAGCGCGCTGCATTGCCACACATTTTCCCTTCGGAGCCATCCGCGTTAAACATGCGCATACGGAAATCGGCATGATCGCTGGGGAGAATCATCACCAGCCCGTCCGCCCCGATACCAAAATGACGATCACTGACAAGCCTTGCTACTTCTTCCGGACATTGAACCGTTTCGTTAAAACCATTGATATAAATATAGTCATTGCCCAAACCATGCATTTTCGTAAAGTGCAACGCATACACCCTTTCTTGAAATATGCGAAGCGAGTATAGCAGTTTTTTCAGGTTGAAACGTCCCAAATACAAAGAAAACACAAAAACTGCACACGGGCTGCTCTGCCCGTGTGCAGATGATCATGCAATCAGTAAACTTTCACGAGTTCCCCTGCCTCCATGACTGACAGTGGCAACTCTTCCTGTCCTGTGCAGGGCGTTCCGTAGCTTTCAAGCTGCGCACGAAGTGTCTCAAGCCTGCTGATGCGGCTTTTTACTCGCAGCCCCTCAAAAGATCGCGCCTTATACCGGTCAAAGAGCGCACGCACACCCATAGTCGCAGGAATGGCCGCCCAGAAACCTGCGGCACCTGCAACCAGGGTACCCATACCGATCGCTGCACCGGTTTTCACCATTCTGGCAGTCGCATCCTTTGTCGCATTCTTCGCAGGTTTCTTTCCCAGAATAACCTTGGTTCCCTCAGTAGCTGCGATGATCACAAAGGGAAGCGCCGCGCAAACGGAAGTCGTAAGCTCGTTCATAAGGCCGACTTCCTCAAGAAGACCAGTGTCTACTGCGATTTCATCGACATAAGTCAGTCCCGTTGCAATAGAATCCACCACAGTGTCTCTCTGCCTTTTTTTATATCCGTTTACGATGTCCTCATACGTCTTCATATCTTTGTCCCCCCAATCAGCGAAACAGTCGGAGAATCGACACAATCACCCAGCTTCCGGCGGCCACCGTGACAATATAGGATAATTGCTGCATGAATGAACCGGAAACATGCCATTAGCCGATTTTGTGTTCCTTAACCTTGGTTTGCTTTTCCACAGCCTCCAGCCGTATTTTCATATCCGCAAGCCTTCTGTCGACCTCACTCTGATGTTCCTCAATCGTCTTTTCCATCAGTTCAAGTTCATTTCTCAGCGCCATGTTGTCACGGTCTGCATCATGAGCCAACTTCGCTAATTCAGTATGAACTTTTGCCTGATCCTCGCATAGCCCTTCAGCTACCAGCGTCATCTCAGCAGTGAAATCCTCGACCAGCTGCAGAGTATTCTCCCCACGCACCATCTTCAGCGTTTTTGTCAACAGCTGTTTAGGCTTGCTTGCCAGTGTAGTATCCTCAGACATAAAGTTCACCTCGCTTATCCATAGTATATCAGAAAATACAGTCCATGGCGTAATTCTCATGGAATCTTTAACTTTCTCTTCTGATTCCATCCTTTCCTGCTTTTGTTTCCGCACAGCAGTTATGCTATATTATCGATATCAATCGTAAAGGATGATGTTTATGCTTCGTTTACGTCGTCTGTTCCTTATTACCCTGATCGCAGCATGCTCTATGGTCATCGTCACGTCCTTGGCCGAAACCAATGCTATGAATTGGTACGAGATTTTCGTTCGCTCCTACCAGGATACAGACAGCGATGGCATCGGGGATCTCAAAGGTGTTGAACAGCGGCTCGATGACATCGCCTACCTCGGGTTTGATGGTATTTGGCTCATGCCCGTTATGCCCAGCCCCAGCTATCATAAGTACGACGTGACAGATTACTGTGCCATTGATCCTGAGTACGGCACACTTGCGGATATGCAAGACCTGGTGATAGCCTGCCATGACAGAAATATCCGCATCATCATTGACTTTCCCATAAACCATACCTCCACACTGCATCCATGGTTTGTTCAGGCGATAGAGGCACTGCAAAATGACGATAGTTCCTCTCCGTATGTTGACTACTATCATTTCTCCACAACGCCTGGCGCACACCAGGTTTCTGTTGTTGATACTGCATACTTTTACGAGGAGCAGTTTTCCGGTGGAAACATGCCGGATCTGAACCTTTACAGCGATGCAGTCTGGGAGGAAATCACCGCGATTCTACGCTTCTGGCTGACAGATGTTGGCGTCGATGGTTTCAGACTGGATGCCGTCACGAGCTACGATACAGGTAACACGCAGGAAAACATTTCACTGCTCCAGCGCCTGAAGCTAACTGCGGAAACAATCAAACCCAGTACCTTTCTTGTCGGAGAAGCATGGACTAACCTTCAGGAAATTGCGAAGTATTACACCTCCGGGGTTGATGCTTTCTTCCTGTTCCCGATCTCTCAGGCAGAAGGCTGGCTCTGCAGATCCCTGAGGGCAAGAACGCCTGCCTCAAAGTATGCCTCCTACCTGGAGGATCTCTATGGAACGCTCCCCGATGTGGTTTTGGCTCCGTTTCTTTCAAATCATGACACCGGAAGAGCCGTGGGTTCTCTTCAGGCAAGATCGAGACCTGATCTCGTGAAATTCGCTCATCTCGTGCTTAACCTGACTGGAGGCGTGAACTTTACTTACTATGGTGAGGAGATCGGCATGGTCGGTTCCGGGGATGATCCCAACAAACGCCTTGCCATGTACTGGAATGACGAGGACATGACCCTTCAGCCGCCCGGAGTGACAAACCTGGAATATGCCTATCCATGCTTTGACGACCAGATGAAAGATCCTGATTCGCTGCTTCATTTCATTCGCAGGATCAATCTGCTGAAAAAACAATATCCGTTGCTTGCACATGGAAGGACCTCCATTGTGTATGCAGACAGCCATGTACTCGTGCTTTCCAAGGAATTAGGTGATACGCATCTGTTGGCTGCGCTGAATTTCTCCGGCAGCGAAGAGAAAGCCTGGGAGATGCCCGAACACTTCGAACTCGTCGATACACTGACAATCACGGGTGAAGTGCAGACCAGAGACACAGCGCTGTTGCTTCCTCCCTATGGCTTGGCAATTCTCAGATGAATAAAAGGGACGGCTATATAGCCGTCCCTCCGCTTATTGCTGCAGCACAATAGCGTCCGTCCACCATTTTTGATTATAAATGTCTGTGAGTCGATAGGTAATCTGCAGCTTTACATTTGCAGGCAGATACGCATCCGTGACCGCTGAACTGTCGTTGACTACAATGGGATTTCCAAATAGGTAAGAATCCTGGTAGGAACCATCATAAGTGTAATAATCGCATATACATTGAATCGTATCGCCTATAGCCGGCGGTTCCTCCAACTTTGCCTTGGTATCGGTTTCATCGTTATCGTAAGTCGTCTGACAGCCTATGATCTCCCATGTCTCGCTTGCACTGTCGTAGGATACGTAGACATCCTTCCTGATGTCATTCACCATTGCTGGAATATATCCTGTGAGGCGATATCCATCTGCTGCTTCCTCGGTATCCAGATGATAGTACGGTACTACCTGACCATCCATGGACAGCCAAGCACATGATAGATCTGCAACCAGATTTCCATTATCATCAAAAGAGAAGACGTTATCCAATCCAAGATCGATATATCCCGCTCCATCATCGACAAAGATATTCTGGTCTATTCCCTGAACCAATGCCCATTGGTCTTCCGGAAGCACCAGTACGGCTTCACCGTCTATGTCGGTGAAATACAGCAGATTTCCATCCAGATGATTCTCAAACACATAGCTTGTAATATCTTCTTGAGACAAGTTCCGGCCAAACAGGAATTCCAATCCTCCAAGTCCGCCGAAGCTCTGTGTTCCTGAACTTCCGGATCCGCCTCCGAGGAAACTGCCCAAAAGCTCTCCGAGAAGATCCTGGGATGAATACGTGCTTGAAGCTCCGTACCCGGAATAGCTCTGACCGCTAAGTGAACCGTAAGGACTGGTTACACCGCCCGTTGCAACCTGACCACTCGCTTCAAGGCTGGCAAAAGCTCTTATACAGTCTGCGTATGCATCATCCATGCCGATCTGCTGATAGGTCTGAACCGCTTTATCTACGCCAGACACCTTCTGATACGGAAAGTAGATCGAGAGACCATAAGCATTGGTTACGCCCGACACACGATTGTATTTCACGCATGCCTGAATCGCTTCGCTCAGCTTTTTCCCTTCGTTGTTCCCCATCTTCTGCGCCAGATCACTTAGGTCAACCTGATCAATGCGGGAAGAACGGGCGAATTCTCTTGCGCCATTGCGGGCAGCAGAAACTGTCTGGTATTCCTTATCCTCAATCAGTCCGGAGATTGACCTTGCAAAGTCAGACAATGCATCGGGAACCTGTGCGGAAAGCTGTGCCAAATCGACAAGGCTCAATGTGGTTGTCTGTCCTCTCGCATTTCTGTTGCATGCGCTTGTAAAATCATCGCATATCTGTTTGCCAATTTCGGTGGTCGCAAGCGAGGTATTCTTTCCAATTGAGGAAATCCAGTTAGTATAATACCAGCCAATCCCAGGCTCGGATTCCTCGGATGCGATCATATAATCTGCATATCGACTGGCCATCATTGCGGTTTCCACAGTGGCCATGAGACATGCATCAAAACCGATGAAGTCAAATTTGACATTGGCATTTGCGAGTGCCGTATTGATTCCGGCCAGTGACATAGAACCGCTCGAGGCATACTTTTCATCATACCCGTAACCGCTGACGGATCCGCCGCCGTGATCCCAAAGTATCAGGTCATATCTGGAAGCTGGATAATTCTCAGAAGCATACCGGATAAACCGTGTCAGGGTTGTCGGATCGGTCATAGGTGCGCTGCCATCATCTGAAACCAAATTGCTGAGCTTTCCGTTGGCAACACGCCATATCTGATTCTTTGTGCTGGAAATACCATTGATTTTCCACGCCTTGCAGCCACCGGTGTAAACGATAATGCGAACATTATCCCCATAGGTTGCCTGTGCCATCTCCTGCAGATCAGCGCTTGCCATTCCGCTCCGGCTCTCCAGATCGGTGCCGCACATATACACCATGAGTGTAATGGTATCCTTACCGTTCCCCAGAAGCTGGGTATACCTATCACGAACCACAGTGGCAAGATTGTCCTCCGTGATTGTGACCGTATTGGTATCCACGCTCTGTGCTGTTCCGTTCAGTGTTTGCTGATACCAGCTCGTTGTGGGTTTCTTCGTTGCAGTCGCCCTGGGTGTGGCTGTGCTTGTTGGCCGCGCCGTCACACGCGGTGTTTGCACCACGGTCTGCACAGGTGCTTCTGTCACATAGGTAACAGGCACATCAGAGACAGTTTGCGTATCTCCTGAGTCACCGCCGAACAGGAATGATCCGCCACCACCGCCCAGGAGAAGCAGGGCCAGTGCGATGAGTATCAGCGGATTAAACCCTCCCTTGTTGGAACCCCCGCTGCCCGTTGTTCCGGTTGTCGGTCTTGTAGCAGAAGGACGAGATGAGGTTGTACCGGTCGCGGTATTGGGCCGCGCCTGCGTTCCGGAACTGTTGCTCCCCGCAGGCCGATATCCGCCATTTGTGCCATGAT
>JAFUZB010000027.1 GCA_017476845.1 Clostridia bacterium | reverse complement strand
TGATCGGACCGCACTGGTCCCGCGGCTGGATTATCGAGGACTGCGATATTTCCCTGAGCAAGTGCGCAGGCATCTCCCTTGGCAAGTACCTTGATCCTGACAATGACCACTATTTCACCGTCCGCCACCTCAAGAGTCCCACCCAGATGGAGCGCGATGCCGTGTGCCGCGGACAGTTCCACGGCTGGACCAAGGCCAATGTCGGCGGACACATCATCCGCCGCAATCATATCCACCACTGTGAGCAGGGCGGCATCATCGGACGCATGGGCTCGGTGTTCAGCATCATAGAGGACAATCATATCCACCACATCAACAATATGATGGAGCTGGGCGGCGCCGAGATCGCCGGTATCAAGCTCCATGCCGCTATCGACGTCATCATGCGCCGCAACCACATCCACCACTGCACCATGGGCATCTGGACCGACTGGGAAGCGCAAGGCACACGCATCACGCAGAATCTCCTGCACGACAACCAGAAACCGGATTTCGCCGAGCCCCTCAAGGGCGGCATGATGAGCCAGGATATCTTCGTTGAGGTGGGTCACGGTCCTACCCTCATCGACAATAACATCCTGCTTTCGGATGCCTCATTGCGCTTTGCCACGCAGGGCGTTGCGCTCGTCCACAACCTCATCTGCGGTGCCTTCACCTGTGTGGGCGGCGGCACCGGGGACAGGTACACGCCCTACCATATGCCGCATTGCACCGAGGTTATGGGCTTCATGACCATTCTCCACGGAGACGATCGCTTCTATAACAATATCTTTGTACAGAAGTGGCCTTGCGAGGACTTCACGGTGCATTCCGACAGCGTGGAGGGGCTCACCTTCTCAGAGAACCGTACCGTCGGCACCCATGTGATGGATGAGTATCCGGATTATGACAGCTGGATCAGCCAGTTCCAGCTGGACACCGATACACTGGACATGGCAGGACTCGCGCCGGCGCATGCCGGACACCTCCCCGTGTGGGTAGAGGGCAACGCCTACTTTGCCGGCGCAAAGATGGGTAAGCATGAGAAGAACGGTTTCCGGTGCGACGAAAAGGTGACGGTGGAAGTAGAGGAAAAGGACGGGCATCCGATCCTTGTGACCAATCTGTACGATTACCTCAAGGATTTCCATGCCGATCTCATTTCCTCCGATACCCTGGGTCGTGCCTTTGAGCCCGAGGAAAGGTATGAACAGCCTGACGGAACAGACATTATCTTCGATGTGGACTACCTTGGGAATCACCGCGGCATCCGCGTGCTTCCCGGTCCCTTCGCCTGCGCAGAGAACGGAGAACATCCCCTGTTCTGATAAAGCCCTATAGCGCAAAGCAGACTGCCACAGGCAGTCTGCTTTGCGCTTTTATTGACAAACGTTCATTCCCTGTCCGCATACATCTCGCGAATGTGGGAGATTTCCTCCCGGCACCTGAGAAAGGCGTCTACGACCTGGGGATCAAACTGGGTTCCGCTGTTTCGCCGAATCTCGTCAAAGGCCCGATCTTCCTCCCACGCCTCCTTGTAGCTTCGCCTGCTGGTCAGTGCATCGTAGACATCGGCCACGGCCACAATCCGTCCCTCCAGGGAGATATCTTTCTTGCCCGTGGGATAGCCTTTGCCGTCCTCGCGCTCGTGATGTTCCAGGGCGACCGTCCGTGCCACTTGCATCACTTCGCCCTCGACATTCTCCAGCAGCTTTCCGCCGTAGGTGGTATGCTGCTTCATCACCGCATATTCCTCATCGGTGAGCTTTCCCGGCTTTTCCAGGATGCTCTCGGGGATCATGAGCTTTCCGATATCATGCATGGTGGAAGCCAGACGGATGGTCTCGTCATCGGCACCAAGTTCCCGGGCGATCACTCTGGCATACTCGGATACGCGCTTAACATGCTGACCGGTCTGTCCGGACTTATTCTCGGTGATTTCGGCAAAGGAGACGATCATCTCCTCCTGAATGGCCTGCGTGAGATCTGCCTGCTCCTGCAGATACACCCCGTATTCCACAAAATAGGACAGAAGGAGCAGGGAAAGGGAGAGTGCGATTCCAAAGAAAGGGTTGTAGAGCATGCCGATGAGCATGATGAAGGCCGTACGCCGGATCTCCTTGGCCGCCTCATGAGTAAACGGCTTTCCGCTTATCGCCGTATCCGCCATCGTGCGCTTCAGTCCTCTGACAAGAAGTGCCATCCCAAGGAAGGTAAGTGCCGTCACCGTGCAGCCGATCGCCGCAATGAAGCGTTCATCCATCTCGGCGATGATGGTTCTGAGCAAAAGATAGATCGGATTGCGGGCATAGACGCCAGAAAACACCCCGGGTTCCACAATGCCCGCTGCGATCAGCGCAGCCGCAACGCCAATCACAATAGCAAGTACCGTAAGGCCAATCATGGCAATCCGGCAGATGCCTCCCAGAACCTGCCCGATATGCGCCATTCGCCTTCGTATCGTCTCCTGCTGTTCCTTATTTGTACGCGTTTTCCGCAGCACGTGAATCATTCCTTCATTATCAAGCTAAGCCAGTTTCCGGCCGTCATGAAGGGTAGCATACCCCTTTCACCCCTGTCAATTGCACCTATCCATGTCGGTTGCAGTCAGATTCCTCCACAGCAATGGTAAGCTATATGCAACCCCTCTATAACCCCTTGTTTTCATTCTTTTTTGGGGGTTATAATGGTGGCACGCGAAGGAGGTGTTCATATGAACAAGAGCATGGATCAGATCGAGGCACTGGAAGCTGAAATCGCCGCACTTCCCGTTGGTTATATTTCAAAGAAGACCATTCATGGAAAAGTCAAACTGTATCATCAATGGACAGAAAATGGAAAGAAGAAAAGCAAATACTTGAATGATGAAGCAGCAGAGCAAATGCAGGTTCTTATAGGAAAACGCCGGGAACTGCAACAGCAGCTTAAATCGGCCAGAGCACTTCTTCCCAAGGATAAACCAGCAAAGAAAGAGCCGCAGGATGTTTATCAGTTCAAGACTAAGGTATGCATCGGCACTGCACTGCAGAGATATGTCCGCCCTGTATCTCACCTTCGGCGCAGGGATGGTTTCAGAGAACTGCATCAATATCTCTATCAGGATTCGGATGGAAAGGTTTTCATTCTCTGTGGCCTTCGTCGAACCGGTAAGACAACGTTGATTCGCCAAACGATTGCTGCTATGACGCCAGGATTATTTGATCAGTCTGCTTTTATTCAGATTTCGCCAGGTGATGACCTTGGAGATGTCAATTCTGACCTGAAATGGCTGGCGGAGAATGACTATAAGTATGTCTTCCTGGACGAGGTTACTTATGCCAAAGACTTTATTGATGGGGCGGCTTTGTTTTCAGACATCTATGCCGCATCAGGAATGAAGATTGTTTTGTCCGGTACAGATTCTCTGGGGTTCCTGTTTTCCGAGAGTGAGGAATTGTATGATA
>JAFUZB010000362.1 GCA_017476845.1 Clostridia bacterium | reverse complement strand
GGTATGCCTGAAGAAGATGTGGCGCACCTGGTTCATGATCCCCATCGCCATCCCCCAGTTTGTGAGTCTCCTGCTCATCTCCCGCGCTCTGGAGCCCAGCGGCGCCGTCAATGTCGCGCTCATGCGCCTTCATCTTATCGACACGCCGCTCCCCTTCCTCACCGATGTCACCCTCTCTCGCATCGTGGTCATTGTCGTCAACATGTGGATCGGCATCCCCTACACCATGCTGACCTTCTCGGGCGTGCTCATGAATGTGCCCTCCGAGCTCTATGAGAGCGCGGAGATCGACGGCGCAGGGCCGGTGAGGCGGTTTATGAGCATCACCTTGCCCTATATGGTCTTCATCACCGCGCCTGCGACCATCACCACCTTTGTGGGAAATATCAATAACTTCAACGTCATCTACCTGCTCACCGCAGGCGGTCCGGCCTCCCTGGACTACTACCAGGCAGGCAAGACGGATCTTCTTGTGACCTGGCTGTATAAGCTGACTGTGGACCAGCATGACTATGCCCTCGCCTCCACCATCGGCATCTTTATCTTCATGATCGTCTCCGTCTGCTCCCTGGCCGTATACAACCGCACCGGCGCGGTGAAAAAGGAGGACATGTTCCAATGACTACGGGCAAAAAGCATCACGTGAACCGGCGTAAGCTGCGCACGTCCATTGCGCTGCACACCCTGCTCACCCTCCTCTCCATCCTCTGGATGCTCCCCGTCTTCTGGCTCATTCTCTCCTCGCTGCGCAAGGAGCCCGGAGCCTATACCCCCTATCTCTGGCCCAAGGCCTTTACCCTGGACAACTATGTCCGCCTCTTTACCGACACCCGCCTGTTCAATTTCCCCAGATGGTTCCTCAATACCCTCTTTGTCGCCTGCGTAAGCTGCGTCATTACCACCATCCTCACCCTCATGGTCGCCTATGTCTACTCGCGCCTGCGCTTCAAGAGCCGCAAGGCCCTCATGAACCTCTCCCTCATCCTCGGCATGTTCCCGGGGTTTATGAGCATGATCGCCATCTATCACTTCATGAAGGCCATAGGGCTAGACCAGACCCTCCTCGCACTGATCTTGGTGTACTCGGGCGGCGCCGCCCTCAACGACTATATCGCCAAGGGCTTCTTTGACACGATTCCCAAGGCCCTGGACGAGGCGGCCACACTGGACGGAGCATCCCGCCATACCATCTTCTGGCGGATCATCCTTCCCAATGCCAAGCCCATTGTCGTGAACACCGCCATCAACGCCTTCATCGCGCCCTGGGTCGACTTTATCTTCGTGTCGGTGATCATGAAGGACAACTACAATAACTACACCGTCGCCAAGGGCCTCTATACCATGGTCGACAAGGCCAATATCTACCAGTACTATACGGTCTTCTGCGCGGGCTCGGTTGTGGTCGCGGTCCCCATCGTCCTCCTCTTTATCCGCCTGCAGAAGTACTATGTCGCCGGCGTCACCGGCGGTGCCACGAAGGGGTGAAGTCATGCAGCTTTCCGCGATCCTCCATCGACCCCTGTCCGAGTACGCCTTCGCGACGGACGAAACCCACCTCGTCTTCCGCCTTCGCACCGCGAGGGAAGCGCTTGCCGTCACCTTTTATTACGCTGACCGCGCCGCCATGACCCCCTCTCTTACCTTCCGCTCCCTCCCCATGCCCTGTGTGCGCACAGACAGCCTCTATAACTGGTATGAGGTTTGCCTTGAAACCAAGCTTCCCCGGATCGCCTACTACTTTGTTTTGGAGGACCGTTCCTCTCGCGTGCGGTATGCCGGCGATCTCCTGGAGGATCCCGCCTCTCCCATTGCGCGCAGCGATTACTTCCAGTATGCCTTCAATCATCGCGCCGACCTTCCGCGCGTGCCCGACTGGGTCCATGATGCCGTGGTCTACAATCTCTTTCCCGACTCCTTCGCAGACGGTCCCTGCCGCCTGAAGGGCCCCGGGAAGGTGTGTGAGGTAGGCGGGTTTCCCAGCGTGACACGACGCGGCGGGACACTTCGGGGGATCCTTGAAAGCCTTAACTATATCCAGTTCCTCGGCTGCAACTGTCTCTATCTCAATCCCATCTTCGGCGCAGACAGCTACCACAAATACGACCTGATAGACTACCGCCATATCGACCCCTGCTTTGGCACCGATGAGGATTTCCGCGATCTCGTCCGCGAGGCACACCGCCTCGGGATCCGGATCATCATCGACGGGGTCTTCAACCACGTCAGCAGCCATCACTTTTCCTTCCAGGACGTACTGCAAAACGGCAAGGCCTCTGAGTATTACGACTGGTTCTATCATCTTCCGGAGCATCCCGCCCTGCCTGGGCCCGGGGAAGAGGTCGACTATACCTGCTTTGCCTATGTGCCAAATATGCCCAAGACCGATACCTCCTGCCCTGCGCTTCGCGCCTACTTCTGCGACATCGGGCGCTACTGGCTGCGGGAATATGACGTCGACGGCTGGCGGCTGGACGTGGCCAACGAGGTCGATGACGGCTTCCTGCGCGCCTTCCGGCAGGCCGTGAGGGAGGTGAAGCCGGATGCCCTGATCCTTGGGGAAATCTGGGAGAACGCCTCCCACTGGCTGCAGGGTGACATGATGGACGGCGCCATGAACTACGATTTCCGCAGGTTCTGTCTGCAGTTCTTTGCCACAGGCAGCCTCTCCGCCGAGGCGTTTGATGTGCGCATCTCCTATCTCCTCATGCGCTATCGCGCCCAGATGCTCCCTGCCCTCCTCAATCTCCTGGACGGACATGATGTTCCCCGCTTTCTCTCCCTGTGCGGGGGCGATCTGAACCGCATGGCCCTCGCCGTCGTCTTTCAGATGACCTTTATTGGCATGCCGAGCGTCTTCTACGGCGATGAGAAGGGCATGACAGGGATCGCGGAGGACGAGTACCGCTCTCCCATGTCCTGGGACGAAGCCTCCCCGCTGGAGACGCTCTACCGCGATCTCATCGCCCTACGGCGAGCGCATCCCGCCCTCACGCGGGGCACCTTCCGGACCCTCCGGGCCGCAGGAAAACTGTATGTCTTCCTAAGGGAAGAGGGCGGCGAGCGCATCACCGTGGCCCTCCATGCGGGAGACGGTAGCGAGAGTGTCGAGATCTGCGGCGAGATCCTGTTGCAAAAGGGCTTCTCGTGCGGGATACTGTCCTCCTACAGCTATGTCATCGCAAGGAGTGTTGCCGATGGCGACCACGATCTATGACCTGGCAGAGGCGGCCGGTGTTTCCATTGCCACCGTCTCCCGCGCTCTCAACGACCACTATGCGGTCTCCGAAGCCACCAAGGCGCGCATCCGTGCCCTGGCCGAGGAAATGGACTACCGTCCCAACGCGAGGGCCCGCAGCTTTGCCCGGAAGAAATCCGGCATTGTCCTGTTTGTCACGGACCTGCACCGCAATGTAGCCTTCGAAAACCCGCACATGTTTGAGATCATGACGGGCGTCTCCCGCTGCCTTGAGGAAAAGAATTACGCCATGCTTCTGCGGCATGTGACCGCAAAGGATGCGCCCACTGTCCTTCACGACCTCATGCGGCGCGAGGAGGCCGACGGGGTGATTGTCCATGCGGGCATTCTCACCCACGCCCTTGCCGTCACCCTCGCGCACCTGCCCCTTCCTCACCTGGTCCTGGGCCAGCCTGACTTTCCCACCCTCTTGTGCTGGATGGACATCAACCACGAGCAGGCAGGCCAACAGGCGGCGAATTATCTCCTGGATAAGGGCTATCGCCGGATGGTCTTTCTCATGGGCGACCGGGAGAGCGACCGGATCTCCCTGGCCCGGCGCAAGGGCATGCTTGCGACGTTTGCCGAGGAGGACCTGTCCTTCACTACCCTCTACGGCGACAGCAGCTATGAGTCGGGACTGAGCCTCGCCATGGAAGCCCTCCGATTGGAGGAGCGGCCGGAGATCATGCTGTGCACCAACAACTACCTTGCCATGGGCTGTCTGCAGGTGCTCCGGCAGCAGAATTTGCGCGTCCCCGCAGATATCGCCATCATGACCTTTGACAACTACCCCTTCTCCATGCTCACCCAGCCCCAGCTCACGGCGGTGGAGGTCGACATGTATGAGATGGGTCAGGAGGCGGCGCGCTTTCTTATGCGCAAGATACGCAATCCGCTCTTGCAGACGCAGAGCTTCTGCACCATCCCGCGCATCGTAGAGCGCGCTTCCACATGAAAGTGCAAGCAAGGGAGCCTGAGGATCACTCAGGCTCCCTTGCTGTATCCATGCCTTATCCCTGCGCTTCCAGTGCGTGCATCTCCGCGAGGTCCTCCTCGGTGATGCGGCGGTCTTTGTAATAGAACGCCATGTCATGCTCCCCGATCTCACGGAACACACGGCAGGGATTGCCAAAGGCGATCACCCCGGCGGGAATATCCTTCGTCACCACGGCCCCCGCGCCGATCACGCTGTTGTCCCCGATGGTCACCCCGGGACAGATCGTCACGTTCTCCCCGATCCAGCAGTTTTTCCCGACGGTGACGGGCGCCGTATACATGTAGGGGCGCATATCGGGCCGCAGCGGATGGCCGACGGTGGCAATGGTCACGGCCGGACCGAACATGGTGTTCTCCCCGACGATGATCATGCCGTCATCGACAAAGTTGCAGTTGAAATTGAGATACACACCCTTGCCCAGGCGGATATGGGTGCCGTAGCAGAAATAGAACGGCGGCTCAATCCAAGCGTCCTGGCCCTCCAGAAGCATCTCCTTCTGGATCGCCAGACGCTTTTCGATTTCATCCGCCCGGGTATCGTTGAATGCCTTCATGCGCAGTTTGGCCTGTGTCCGCTCCTCGGGCATTCCCTCACACATATCCGTGAACAGCTTGCCGTTCATGATACGCTCATGCATGCTTTCCTTCATCGGTCTTTCCCTCCGTATCGTCCTTATCGCTCCCAGTGGTTCTTCCTGCAGATATCTTCCCATGCCTCGTCATCAATGCTTCTTCCCCGGAAATACGTGCGGCGGTCGTCTTCCGTAATCTTACGGATCACGCGGCAGGGGTTCCCGACGGCAATGACGTTGTCCGGGATGTCCCCCGTCACTACCGAGCCCGCACCGATCACGACATTGTCCCCGATGGTGACCCCGGGAAGGATCACGGTATTGCCGCCGATCCATACGTTGTCGCCGATGCGCACCGGAATGCCGTATTCGTAGGCGGTGTTGCGGGTATCCGGATG
>JAFUZB010000361.1 GCA_017476845.1 Clostridia bacterium | reverse complement strand
TGCCATCTCACACAGATGGGAGAGGCACTCCTTGAGAATGGCCAGATCGATGGTGGCGTTCACGGTGGTCGGCATGGGATGCGGAATGTTCAGATAGCGCGGGGGCATGAAGTTCCCCGGCGTGTTTTCCGGCGACACACTCGGATAGAACTTCACTTTTCCGTCCTCGTCCAGAACCACAAAATCCTCGTAGAAGTCGGCTATGCCCAGGAGATAGGGCAGCAGCACCTCCCGCACGTATGCCCTGTCCAAATCGTAGCGCGCATAGCGGTCATAGTGCTGTGCCAGCCATCCGCCCGCACTCACCCAGTTCATGATGACCGGCACCACCTGATTGGGACAGGCGACTCCCGGAGTGGTGCCTGCGGTCATGTAGATCCCGCGCATCCCGAAGAGCCGCTTTGCGTTCTCCCGGAACGCATCCAGCCTGTCGCCGTAATAGCGGAACACCGCCCGATGAAACGGCAACAGGTTTCCCGCGAAGACATGCCAGTAGACCATCTGCAGGTTCTCGTTGGCCATATTGTGCGCCCACAGGGGATGCCGCGCTCCGCTCCACAGTCCGTACAGTGCAAAAGGATCTGCGTTCGGATCCGTTCCGGAGATGAAAAGGTACCGTCCGTAGCGCCAGAGCTTTTCGATCATCTCTGTGCTCTGCTCGCCCGTATACGCCTCCAGCAGCAGTTCTTCGTTACTGTGCCATCTCTCGGGCGTTCCCAGATCCAGCTGCGCGCTCCCGTACCATGCCCCGTGGATCGCCGCATGCCTGCTTAGCAACGTGTCATAGGAATCTTCTGTCCACGTCTCCCTTATGTCTTCCCGTGAATCTTCCCGCATCTGTTCGCGGCCTGCATAGACCTTGACGAGCACGGTCAGCGAAGCTGCGTTTCGCACCAGAAGGGTATCTCTCTCCTGGAGCATTTCCCCGTCTGTCGACACGCAGGCATCTGCGCCATACCAGGTACCGTCCTCTGCCCTGGCCGCAAAATGCAGATAAGGGACTGAGGCACAGATCTGTGCGCCGATGTCTTCCTCGGGCAGTCCGTCCTGATAGCTGTGCGGTGCCAGCTGCACTCTGACGGTAAGGTCACGAAGGGGCGAAACCATCCGCTTTACGACAAGCTGATCTGCCCTTGACACGAACAGGCTCGAGCGTCGCTCTGTGTTTCCCTCACGCCACCGGGAAAACACCTCGCCCGTGTCCATGTGTACACCGCGCATATATTCCGTGAAAGCCGCCACAGGCGTCAGCTGCAATTTCAGATCTGCCACAGGATACGGCTCCTCGAGCTCTGCCTCATAGCCCTTATCCTTCAGGGCATTCACAAGCGTCCAGCTTGCCTCCCGAAATTCCTCCCGATCCATACGCTCACGCATTTCCCGGAAGGCATCGCTCACATCCGGTACGGCATGTACCTTTCCATGGCGCCACATCTTATGGTGCGTCAGCATGACGGTCTCATCCTTGGCTCCGCCGTACACGCTTGCCCCGACCGTTCCGTTCCCCGACACCATGGCATCTCGCCACATGTCGTGCCACCACGCTGCCGGATAGCGCAGAAACAGTGTGTCCCTTGTCATCTTCTCCATAAGGTTCCTCCTACGCTTAAGTCAGTCCCACGCCCAAGGCGCGATTTGCTTTTCTCTGTCAGTTGCTTGCCTCCCGCTGTCCCTTTCGATAGCTGCGGAAAGTCAGGAAGGAAATGACAAGCAGGGTTAGGCTCAAAAGCAGTGTCAGCACAAAGAGTCCCCGCACCAGATACACAAAGCCTTTTCCCCAGGCATAGGTGTAAATGAGCTGCGTGAACACGATAAGATAGAGCATGCCGTGCTCAAAGCGCGCCGTCTGCCGGTTCCATCTTCCCCACTCGGGGATATCCGGCGCCGTGGGCAGGAAGGTCAAAAGGAGCTTGAGCAGCAGCTGGATCAGGTTCAGGTAGAAAAGAAAGCGCTTGGGCGTCACCGTGAGCTCAAAGAAGAGCATGGCGATGGCAAGGGAGGAGAGTGTGACGGCCTGCAGTACCCCGAAGAGCAGATGGATGACCCGGTCGCGCAAGGTGATCTGCCCCTCTACGGGTTTCCTCGACAGATGCAGGTAGAACATCCGCTCCAGAATCAGCACAACGTACCATATGGCCAGCGCCAGATAATACCATGAGCCCCGAAACAGCACCTGAAAGAGGTAGAGGGAGGCCATGACCGTATGCGTGAGGATACTTCCGCCAATCACCAGCTGTCCACGCCGCACCAGCGGAATGCGCTCCCAGCGCGCAAGGAGCCATTCGCGCATCTCCCGCATACAGTTGCCCCCTTTCTCTTCTGCTTCCCGGCTATTGTAGCATGCCGCATTTTGCGGCACAAGCTTGTGAAAATTGCATTTTTTCAGTTTCTATCCTGCAGAATATTGGGCATATTCCCCGAAAAGTGCAAGAAAAATGCAATTTGAATCCTCTGGTTATTTGCTTTTTTCTTTTGCATGGCGTATGATACCCCTTGCACCCATGTGCATCTATTATGAGAAATGAGATGAAAGCATGAAGCCATATGCCGAAATGTCCAAAGACGAGCTTGCAGCGGAGATCTCCCTGCTCAAGAAGGAGTACCGCCGTTTCCAGAACATGGAGCTCCATCTGGATATGAGCCGCGGCAAGCCCTGCCAGGAGCAGCTGGACCTCTCCATGGGACTCATGGACGTGCTCGACTCCTCCTCCGACCTCACCTGCGAAGACGGGACCGACTGTCGCAATTACGGGCAGCTGACGGGGATTGAGGAAGCCAGAGAGCTCATCGGCGATATGATGGAGAACAATCACAAGGACATCATCATCTACGGGAACTCCTCGCTCAACGTCATGTACGACACCGTATCCCGTGCCTTCACCCACGGCATCATGGGGTCCACGCCCTGGTGCAAACTCGACAAAGTCAAGTTCCTCTGTCCCGTTCCCGGCTATGACCGCCACTTCGCGATCACCGAATACTTCGGCATTGAGATGATCCCCGTCCCCATGACTTCCACCGGCCCGCAGATGGACCTGGTGGAGAAGCTGGTTGCAGAGGACGAAGCGATCAAGGGCATCTGGTGCGTTCCCAAGTACTCCAATCCGCAGGGCATCTCCTATTCTGACGAGACGGTCCGGCGCTTCGCACGGCTTGAGCCTGCCGCGCCCGATTTCCGCATTTTTTGGGATAACGCCTACGGCATGCACCATCTCTACGACGACAAGCAGGACTACCTTATCGAGATCCTTGCCGAATGCAAGCGCGCAGGCAATCCCGATTTGGTGTATAAATTTGCCTCCACCAGCAAGATCACCTTCCCCGGCAGCGGAATCGCCGCCCTGGCTACCTCCCCTAACAACATGGAGGATATCCGCAATCAGCTGCGCAACCAGACTATTGGCCATGACAAGGTCAACCAGCTGCGCCATGTGCGCTTCTTCAAGGATATCCACGGCATGGTCGAGCATATGCGCAAGCATGCCGATCTTCTGCGCCCCAAGTTCGAGATGGTGGAAAAGACCCTGGATGAGCAGCTCACCGGACTGCAGATCGGTACATGGACCAAGCCCTTGGGCGGCTACTTCATCCACTTTGAGAGTCTGCCGGGCTGCGCCAAGTCCATTGTCGGGCGCGCCAAGAAGGCAGGGGTCATCATGACCGGCGCAGGCGCAACCTGGCCCTACGGAAAGGACCCCAACGACAACAGCATCCGTATCGCGCCCACCTATCCCAGCGAGCAGGATCTTGCACTCGCCTCCTCGCTCTTTGCCCTGTGCGTTAAGCTTGTGAGCGCAGAGAAAATCTATGCAGAAAAGGAAGCCTGAGAGCAGGCTTGCACCAAGGGACTGCGAATCTTCGCAGTCCCTTTTACTTTGCCCGCATCGCGTATGTTTCTGCAGAAAATCCTTGCCAAAAGGCCTCAAAGGATTGCCTGCCGCCCTTGCACTGGTATAATACCGATGACAGTCTTTTTATGTGAAGCAGCCGAAGCAACCTTTTATGCAGGAGGAAACATGCATATGAAAGCAAGTATCGGATATGGGAAGAAAGATGCACGGACTCGGGGCAG
>JAFUZB010000360.1 GCA_017476845.1 Clostridia bacterium | reverse complement strand
GCTTTTCGCAGATCCGCGTAGCCTGGGATATCTGCGCCACCATCCTGGGTTTCCTGCTTGGCGGTACCGTCGGTGTAGTCACCGTGATCACGGGCTTCTGTCTGGGGCCGCTCATCTCCGCGGTGTCACAGTGGCTCACGAAATTCTTATGACACACGTGATTGCCTGTCGCAAAGCGATTGACATCTTCTTGTCCCATCCACTATACTTTGCCTGCAGCCCCGCTGCAAATTCGATCATCTGGAGAATGTGTTTGAAGAAGCTGATTTGTAGGAGCGTCTGCTGACCGGGAGGTCGGCGAACCGCTTCCTGACCTCCCCAGGGTACCATACCATTTGATACATACAGGGAGGCAATCCATATGCAACATGTCACTTTTCGACTCGAAACCCCGCTCGACTATGCAAACAGTGAGTTCCTTATCCGTGAGGCCTTCTGGAATGTTTACCAGCCCGGTTGTGAGGAACATTTTATTGTTCACAACCTACGCGGCGATCCCCAAGTTGTCGAGTCGCTCAACCTCGTATGCACCGATCCCGAGGGCCAGCTGATCGGTCATATCTTCTATACGCGCTCTCAGGTGCAATCTGCGCCTGATACGTCCTGGCCTGTCCTCACCTTCGGGCCGATTTCGGTTCATCCCACCTTTCAGAAGAAAGGGATCGGAAGCGAGCTTATCCGCAGGTCCATGGCAAGCGCAAAGGGGATGGGATTCCCCGGCATCCTGATCACCGGAAACCCGGCATACTATCATCGTTTCGGTTTCCGTCCCGCTTCGGACTACGGGATCGTCTTTCAGGACGGTTCCTCTTTTCCCGAGCTGATGGCCTGTGAGCTTTCCCCCGGTGCACTGGACAATGTGCACGGACGCTTGCTTTTCTGCCCGCAGTTTAGCAACGTTGATCCTGTGGCGCTTGAGGCATTTGATCTGCACTTTCCACCCAAGACACGGCTGAAGAAGCCGGGGCAACTTCACTGAGCGGCTCCATCAGGGCATCGGCACACGCCGATGCCCTGTATTTCGTTCCCGTATTTGAGCCCGAACGATTCCGAACGCAGCCCGAACATAGCCCGAACATCTCCCGAACATAGATGATTTGCCACTTGACCGGAATCGCGATCGTGCTAGAATCCGTCCTCGAATGCTGTTATGACTTTTGGAAGGGAGAGGTTTCCTTTGGAAAAGGATTCCAGACTCAAGCCTTATCTGCTCTGCATCTTCTCCTATTTCGTCCTCGGATGCATGGTGCTGACAATCAACACGATCAACAGTTCGATTATTACAGAATACGGCTGGAAGGATTCTCAAGGTGCACTTCTGATCACCTTTATGGCCATCGGCAATCTCTTCATGAGCATTGTGGGCAATCTTTTCACCGACAAGATCGGCCGTAACCGGGCACTTGCCCTCTATATCCTGATGGCGGCAGGCGGACTTGGCATCATGTCTATTCTGCACACTCCCGGACTCTACTATTTTCTGATGCTGCTTGTCGGTTTTGCCTGGGGCGGAATCAATACCCTGGTCAATACAGTGCCCACTGAACTCTATAACGGCTCCTCTTCCCGATTGAATATCATGCATGCCTGCTATGCGATCGGCGCCGTGCTCTTTCCGCTGATCGTCGGCTTTATGCTTAAGCACGGACTGTCATGGCGCGCTCCAGTATGGGTTGTTCTTTTGCTCTTTGCCATTCAATTGCTGTCCACCTTTCTTGTCCGACTTCCCACAAGTATGGCCTCTGAGAGGAGCAAATCCAAGGACAAGAAAACCTTTGCGTTCTGGAAAGAGCTTTCATTCTATCTCTCAACACTGACCTTCCTTTTCTATGTAGGCGTCGAAAGCGCCATTTCCACTTGGCTCTCCCCTTATCTCGCACAGGAAAACGCCTTCTTTGCCACTGTTCCTGCGCAGACGATGGTTTCCCTCATGTGGCTCATGCTGCTCATCGGCAGGCTTGTATTCTCTGCGCTTGGTACACGGATTCCGTCCAAACCGCTTCTCGTATTTCTCAGCACAGGCTTTCTGCTCGGTATTCTTGGTCTGTTCTTCTTTGGCAGGATAACCTCCCTCGCCATTCTTTCCGTGATCCTTACCGGTCTTAGCATGTCTGCAGTTTATGGCGTTGCCGTTTCTGTAGGGGCCCGCTATGTCAAAGCCTCTGCAGTCGCTTCTGGCATCATGTTTGGAGCAGGCGGTTTTGGTTCTGCCATTATCCCTTATATTTCCGGGCTCGTCAGTGATGCCTCCTGCCTTAGAGCAGGTATTCTTTCGCTTTCAGTTTTTCTTACATTGCTGCTTCTCAGTTCTATAGCCAATCTTCGCACGGCAACCAATGATTCATCTGATTCACTCTCATAATGATAAGGACAATAGCTTTTTTCAATTCTGTTTTTACCGCTAATCGAAATTCTTATGTGTTTTGTTTCGTGAATAAAAGCAACTTGACATAAGTGAACAAGTTTGTTATCATATCCCGTTTTCGACAGTTTGCACACACGAAAAGGTCTGAGATGCTAGAAAACGCAACGCATCCCAGACCTTTTTTCAGCGCACAGTTAGTAGCT